>JAUIMF010000156.1 GCA_030433415.1 Gammaproteobacteria bacterium
CGGTCGTCACACGTCCAAAAGCTGCTCAATTTGACGCGTGGCCTCGGCCAGCACGTCGGGTTGCGCGGCCTCAAATGCGTCGCGTGTCGCGTCCTGCACCATCTCTTTCGGGATGGCTGGGCCGAACATCTTCCGGATCGGAAGGCGCGCGCTCCCCTCTCGGACGAAGGCGTTGCCCGCGAGCGACCCAACGAGGAATGCACTGTCGAACCGCTGCCACCGCCCCCAGGGCTTGGCGCGCACGCCGTAGGCGAACTGCCGTGGGCTGAAATGCGACAGGCCCAGATAGTCGCCGCGGGCCTCGATCGTGTAGGTCAGGTTCGAGAACGTCGATCGGATCGAACGTGTCTCGCGATTGATGAGCGCGGCCTTCGCGCCTGTTTGTTGGCGCAGGGCACGGCGCACCTGCGTGCGGACCTTGTTGCCCTCGCTGTTGAGCGCACGGTTGAAGGCCCGTGTCGCTGCCTGTTCACCCAGTCGAGCAACGGCGGCTTCGAAGTGGATGCGGGTCTGATCGAGGTCGCGGATGATGACATTCACAGCCCCTGCCTCCCACGCACACGACACCGAGTATATCCGTTATTTAGCCTCTCGCTCGGTGGATGTCTCGCCTTCCGATGTCCCGCTGAAAAATGTCCCGCTGGACCGAAAGGGGTTGACAGGTATGCTGGGGTTCAATCGGCGACAGGGATTATCAACTTCGAAAACCCACCAGTCCCATCAGGACGAGTTTCGAAGCCAGTCTGCAACTTCGCTCTCCAGAAGGTCACCCGCAGCTAACGCGACAATCATGCGGTATTTCTCTTCAGAAGATGCACTGAACTCAGCCCCATTGACCTTCAAAAAAAGTCGCATCGCGATCAATGCTGTCCGCTTATTTCCGTCTGCGAAAGGGTGATTGCGCGCGAGACCGAACCCATAAGCAGCGGCCAACGCATATAAGTCTGGCTCAGGCTGGCCATACGCAAATAGATTGCGCGGCTTATCGAGCGCAGACAAAAACGCGCCTTCGTCACGCATACCATCAAGACCACCGTGTTCCGCAAGTTGTCGCCGATGCGCAGCGATCAAGACATCTGCCCGTAGCCAAATTGGTTCATTCATTTGGCAAGCTTTTTCAGGACATCACGGTCTTCACGCATGATCTCTTCAGCAAGCTCCATCTGTTGTGCAAACTCGGGGTCGTAAGGGCTCAGCTCAATCCCATTGGGGGTTTCCGTGACGTAGAGCATGTCGCCTTTGCCAGAACGGAGCTTCGCCAACAACTCTTTTGACAGCACGACACCGATGGAATTGCCAATAGTAGTCAGTTTCAGAGGCTGCATGGTAGGCTCCCATCAAAATTATAACAGACGTTATAACGCACTGCGCCAAGCAGTGTCAACATCGCCGCCCATGATGTGCGACCCCAAGCCGGCAAGAAGACATACAAATCAAGGGCAGTATGTGCGACTGTTCACCAGCCATGTGACAGGAACCGAGATGAACGATGAGCCCCTTACGACCAGCCAAGCGCGACGCTCCCACGATCAGCGCCACCACAATCAGGATGCGGCATCAGAGCAGCCAGAGGCAACAGTTGTCCAGGCAAAGACTTTGAAAGAACTCCTGAGCTCAGCTCCGCTGGAGGGGATCGCCCTCGATCGTCAGAATGAAGCCAAGAGTTGAAGCGCGGCGCCCGCCCAGCAAAGCTGCCAAACCAACCATCTCACGCAAGCGCCTGTAGCATGTTATAGTTTTCATCCATGACAAGATACGCTGCTGCGAAAGCGACATCCAATTCGGGGTTCTGCGGCATGATCTTCCAGCATCCGTCATCACCACCCACCACGTAGACTGCGCCCCCTTCGCACACGACTAGCGCCTCACGCATTTCCGCTGACAGCGTAACCACGGCTGAGCTGCCTACTTTGAGGATGCAGGTTTTGAGCATGACTGGATCCATGTTGTGTCAAGCAAGTTCACTGTGACGCAACATAGGCTAGACGCCCGCCATGAGCACATCAATCGCCCGGGTGACCTGATCCCCTTGGTCGGCAACGTTTCCCGTCTTACGCAAACTCGCGCGGCGCACAGCCGCAATTAGTCGCGTTGCCAGAACGAACCTACGGCCGGAGTAAACGATCTCGGGATTGAGTAGCCGAACAGCCGGATAATCAGACAAAAGAGGAATCACGACGACAGAAGGGTCTGGCGGCAACAAGTCACTTTCGACCACAACCATGGGAACACCGTTGTACTCCGCAACATCGTAACGAGTTAGCTGGTCCAAGATGAGCCTCCAGGCGCAGCAATTATTTCTGCGAGCGGATGCCCATTCTGCTCGTGCCAGCTCGCTTGCGCTGCGAATGAATCGGCATTCTCTTCGAGCCAACGCTGCTGCCGAGCTTCTGCGATTGCCTTTACAAGGGCTGCCTCGGCAACAGCTGATACGTTGATTTCCAACTCCTTCGCGCTGTCCAGCGCAGCTGC
>JAUIMF010000089.1 GCA_030433415.1 Gammaproteobacteria bacterium
CCACAATACGGTGCAGATTGGCCCCTCCCGGCGTCGCACTCCACTCCCAGGCAACCAGGGTCGTGAATTCGCCCGGACGATAGTACGCATCAGCGATCTCAGTGATTTTTGCCCAGGTGTCGGTCTCCACCGTGCCGGAGGATGCGAGCATGGTCGCCAGCGGTGTATCACCGAGTCCATCGGCATCGGCCAACGCCTCAATCGCCTGCGCCGCGTTGTCTGAGGGCTCGGGCAGCGACGGAGCGAAGAGCTCCCGCCCCACGCCGCGATCAATCCGGTCGCGCAGTACCGAGGTCGCTATCTGTACCCGCAACTTGTCCAGCAGGCCCAGGTCTGCGGTAGAAGAACCGTTGAGATAGATATTGCGAATCACGCCCATGAATTCGGCATGATCCGACAGCGCCAGAAAATCCAGCGGACGATCCAGCTGGACCCGGGCACCGTGGTAGGGGTGCTCGACGGGCTGCCCCATGGCAAAGCGATAGGCCACCGAGGGATCAGCGCGCAGATTGTCATTGAGAAACGCATCGAAGGAAAACGAGCTGTGCAGATGCGTGTCACCCCACAGAAGCTGCTTCTCGTGACCGTCTGCAAGGCCAGGGGCAGCGTGCAACAGCATTATCGCCACCGCGCACATCGTCACAGCCACCTGTTTCAGTACGTTGCCTGCGGGAGCATTCCCGTTCGTCGATGTCATCGGGGAGCGAGCCTCTTATGCTTATTTTGGACTGCGATGGTACAGGGCCTGGATCAGGTGGTCACGAGTCGCCGCCGGGTCGATGACGGCATCGATCTCCAGATGCGCCGCCGCCTCCTGAGCCCTTCCCTGCTCATACATTTTTGCCAGCAGCGACTGGTACAGGGCGTCGCGGCGCTCGGGATCTTCCTCGGCCTCCAGTTCCTTGCGAAACCCCAATCGGACGGCACCTTCCAGCCCCATGCCACCAAACTCACCCGTTGGCCAGGCCACCGCATAATCGGGCACCGCAAAGCCTCCGCCCACGAGCGCCATGGCGCCCAGACCATAGGCCTTGCGTAGAAACACCGCGAGTTGGGGTGTTTGCATTGTGGCGCTCGCTTCGAAGAGCGCTGACATGCGCTGCACCGCGCCCTGGGCCTCGCTGTCGGGTCCCACCATGAATCCCGGCGTATCTACAAGGGAAATCACCGGCAGACCAGCCCGGTTGCACAGACGTAACAGGCGCGCCGCCTTGTCTGCTGCGTCGCTGTCCACCGCTCCGCCCAGTTGCTGGCAATCGCTGGCCAGCACGCCCACGGCACGTCCCTGCAGGCGTGCCAGACCGGTGACAACGCTGCGACCGTAGATCCGCTGCAGCTCCGTAAAGCTGTCTCGATCAAACACAGTCTCAATGATCGGCCTGACCGCATAGCCCCAGCGCCGGTCAGCGGGCAGCGCATCGCGCAGAGACACCGCTGCCGTCGCGGGCGCCGGTGTCACATCACCCTGGAAATACCACAGCAATCGACGAGCCATGCGGGTGGCCGCCGCCTCGTCGTCGACCAGGCAATCAATGAGGCCATTGCGGTACTGCATTTCAGCGGGGCCAATATCCTGGGGCGCAAAGCTGCCCAGGCCGCCCCCTTCGATCATGGCAGGCCCCGCCATGCCAATATTGGACGAGCGCGTGGCAATGCGCAGATCAGCAGCACCAAACAGGGCGGCGTTACCGGCAAAGCAGTAGCCGTTATTCACGGCGATGCGCGGCGCGGCACCATTCATGGATGCCCAGCGCGCGAAGGTCGGCACATTGAGGCCGGCGATCTGCGTGGTGACATCCGTATCACCGGGACGACCGCCGCCCCCTTCCGTAAACATGACCGTTGGTAATTTTTGCCGTGCGGCCACTTCGAGCAGGCGATCAATCTTTGCGTGATGAAAAAAGCCCTGGGTACCGGCCAGCACGCTGTAGTCGTACATCACCACAGCGGTACGCGCCCGCTCCGCGATCACAAATTCACCATTGATCGATCCAATGCCGGTGATGACCCCGTCGGCGGGTGTCTCCCGCTGCAACTCCTCATAGGAACGACGACCCCGCTGCGCCGCGACGGCCAGACCGCCATACTCCACAAAGGTGTCGTCATCCAGAAGATCAGCGAGATTTTCTCGCGCCGTGCGATACCCCCTGGCATGCCGGCGCGCGACCGCCTCACCCCGTTCCGCGTCGCTGCCCCGGGCAAGGCGCTGCTCAAAATCCTTGAGCGCCTTCGCCGGGTGATCGTGCTCCGCCACGGTCAGCGCCCCTTGAAAACGGGTTTACGCTTCTCCAGAAATGCGGCCACGCCCTCACGGGAATCCTCACTGGATATGCAGATATTCTGCATTGCTGCTTCCTGGGTAATCATGTCACTCAGGCTCAGCTCCGCCGCCATCGCCAACGCTTTCTTTGTAAAACGCACGGCGAGGGGCGCTTTCTGCGCGAGCTCCTGAGCCCATGTCAACGCTGCTTCACTCTCTTCACCATCAGCCACCACGCGATTGCACAGCCCCAGGGACTGGCATTCCTGCGCATAGACACGCTCTCCACCGACGATGATTTCAAAGGCGCGCTTTCGGCCTACGGCGCGTAGAATCTGCCACGTTGCCCCACCATCGGGAATGAGGCTGATCGCCGCAAAGGCCTGGTACAGGTACGCCCCTTCTGCCATCACCACCAGGTCACAGGCGAGCATATAGGCGCTGCCAATGCCCGCAGCGGCCCCACCCACCTCAGCAAGCCAGAGCTTGTTGCCCTCGGCAATAGCGAGGATCCCCGGCTTGTATTGTGAGTTGAGCATCGACTCCGTGCTGTCGCCGGCCAGCGTCGGGTCAGCCTGCATACCATCCGTCAGATCGGCGCCTGCCGAAAATGCCCGACCTTCGCCGGCGAGAATTATCACGCGCAAATCCGGGTCACTGTTGAGCGCCATTGCCGCCTCACCAAATTCCCGGCGCATCACCGAATCGAAGGAATTGAGCTTATCTGGACGATTGAACGCCAGCCGCGCCACGTCCCCATGGCGGTCGATCTTCAGGGTCTGGTAAGTGTCAGTGCTCATGATGTTGTTCCTGTTCAGTAAAACGCATTGCGGCCATCAGGCGGCCGCACCGTCGTTCTTCAACTGTGCGATTTCATCGGCCGCAAAGCCCATGGCTTCGAGTACCGTAGCGGTGTCCTGTCCATTGGCCGGATTGCCGTGGGCCACCTGTGAGGGAGTGCGTGAAAAACGCGGCGCCGGCGCCGGTTGCGTCACACCATCAACCTCAATGTAGCTGTGGCGCGCCTGCGCCGCAGCGTGCTCGGGTGCCTCGGTGAATCGCAGCACAGGCGCGAAACACACATCGGTACCCTCCAGCACCGCACACCATTCATCGCGGGTTTTGCGGCGCATGATGTCGGCGAGTTTCTCCTTCTGCTCTACCCATCGTGCGGGGTCGTTCTGTTCGGCGAAATCCTCAGGGGGCAATTCGGCAAGTTGCAGGAGCAGGGCGTAGAACTGTGGCTCGATGGAACCGATGGACACATACTCACCGTCGGCACACTGATACGTATTGTAGTAGTGCCTTCCGCCATCGAGGAAATTGCCTTCTCGTACATCCGCGTTCCAGGTTCCCATGGCGTCAAAGGTGTGGAACATCCACATCAATTGGGCCGCCCCATCCACCATTGCCACATCAATCACCTGCCCCTGACCGGAGCTGGCGGTTTCGAGTAGCGCGGCGAGCACGCCATTGGCGAGCAGCATGCCACCACCGCCCATATCGCCCACCAGGTTCAGCGGCGGCATGGGCCGTCCCTCACCTTCACCGTTGGCAAACAGCGCGCCGGTCAGAGAGATATAGTTGATGTCGTGCCCCGCTGCGTGGGCCAGAGGCCCCTCCTGCCCCCAGCCGGTCATGCGCGCAAAGATCAACTTGGGGTTCCGAGCCAGACACGCTTCGGGACCAATTCCCAGTTTTTCGCAAACGCCCGGGCGAAACGGGGCAATGAGTACATCGGCGTTCTCTACCATCCTCAGCAGGGTTTCAACACCTCCCGCTGATTTGAGATTCAGCACCACAGACTTCTTGCCCCTGCCACTCACACTTTCGAGCGGCAAAGGCGCTTCACTGGCTGCCCGATCAATACGAATCACCTCTGCCCCCAGATCGGCGAGCATCATCCCGCCCATGGGGGCCGGACCTATTCCTGCCAGTTCAATTACCGTGTAGCCGTTCAAGGGTCCCATGAGCCCCTCCTCAGAAGTTACGTGTGTTGAAAGGTTGGTAGTCGTCGCCCAGGCAGTCCCGGCTGACGATGATTTTCATGACTTCGGACGTGCCCGCATAGATCGTCGAAATTTTCGCATCGGTGTACTGCCGGCTGATGGGATACTCGTCCATGTACCCCGCGCCGCCGTGCAATTGGACCCCGACGTCCGCGGCGCGCACTTGCAACTCGCTGGTGTAGAGCTTTGCTTTCGCGGCATCAACAGCGGTCAACTGGCCAGCGCGGAAAGCCGCGACGCAACGGTCTACGTAGCACTGAGCGAGGTCCAGCTCAGTGCGCAATTCGGCAAGCTTGAACTGGGTATTCTGAAAGGCCGCCAGGGGCTTGCCAAAGACTTTGCGTTCGCGGACGAACTCTGCGGTCAGGTCCCAGGAGACCTGCGCTGCCGCAAGATAACCTGCCGCGCCAATCAGCCGCTCCTCAGCCAAACCTTCCATAAGATAGAAAAAACCCTTGCCGGGCTCTCCCAGAACGTTCTGCACTGGCACCCGTACATTATTGAAGAACAGTTCCGCTGTGTCCTGCGCCTTCAGGCCCATCTTCTTGAGATTGCGTCCGCGCTCAAACCCCTCCATACCGCGCTCCACAATGAACAGCGTCATCGCATGGGGATTGTTGTCTGGGTCGGTCTTGGCCGCGACGATCACTACATCGGCATTAATGCCGTTGGAAATGTAAGTCTTGGAGCCGTTGATCACCCAGGAATCTCCATCCTGCACGGCGGTGGTGCGCATACCGGCCAGGTCACTCCCGGCGTCCGGTTCCGTCATGGCAATGGCGAGAATCGTGTCGCCACTGACACACCCTGGAAGGAAGCGGACACATTGTTCTTCGCTGCCAAACCGGGTGAAGTAAGGCCCGACAAGACGACTGTGTAGTGAGTTGTACCAGTCCCCGACTCTCGCGTAGGCCGATTCTTCGATAATCACCTGCTCAAAGCGAAAATCGTCATCACCGGTACCGCCATATTTTTCGTCCGGCCAGACCATGAGCATGCCCTGATCACCTGCTCGCTTGAACGCGGCGCGGTCGACAATGCCCTGCTCTCGCCAGGTCTCCATGTGTGGCACAATCTCGGCGCGCAGAAAACGCCGATACGCTTCCCTGAACATGACCTGTTCTTCCGTGAAATCACGCGGCAGCACGTTGTCTCCTCCCGGGCTTGTGGATTGGCAGCGGACCAGTATGGTGAGCACTTCACCGGTCAACAATGACAGCCATGCACAGGGAAATTGACTTCAAATGACAGCCCGCGGATCACGTGCCAACGCCGGCAGATGAATCGTCGACCCAAGGCCAAGATTTCTGTTTCGGTGCACTTTGTGTGTGCCGTGCTGCGGCATGCGCGCGAGGCCGGGGTGGATACCCAGGCTTTGCTGCGCCGCCAGCGAATTCCCCCACGCCTGCTCACCGAACCCCTGGCGCGTATCAGTGTGCAGCAGTTTGCGGATCTACAGACAAGCACCATGCAGGCCATGGGCGATGAATCCCTTGGCTATGCCCAGCGCCGAATGCCATTGGGTACCTGGGACATGATGTGCCACGCGGTGATCAACAGTCGCACGCTTGGCCAGGCCCTGCATCGGTACTGCCGGTTTTTTCAGATCATGGGCGACGGCATGCCCATGAGCCTGACGCAGGACGGCGACGAGGCTCGCATCACCATGCTCACACCACCGGCCGGGGATGGCGCCTACTTCGATGAATTGAGCCTGCTCAACACGCACCGCTTCGCCTGCTGGCTGACCCAGGAGGAGCTGCCTCTGCGCGAAGTGCGGTTTCGCCATGCCATGAGCGCCCGCGCCAGCGATTACCGGATCATGTTCCTGGGCAATCCTGTCAGTTTTGCCCAGGATGAATGCAGTCTCGTGCTGTCGTCCTCGCTGTTGGAACGCCCGGTGACGCAGACACCCGAATCGCTGCGTCGCTACCTTCGCCATCCCACGCTGCTCATGCTCACCACGAGCTACGACTTCAGTTGGACCGCCCAGGTGCGAGAGGAGCTTCGGGGCGACCTGGCGCAGATGCCGGATCTGAAGGTCGTGGCGGCGAGCCTGGCCCTGCACCCCCAGACCCTGCGTCGGCGTCTGGCCGCCGAGGGCACCACGTTCAAACAGATCAAGGGCGATATCCGTCGTGACACTGCCCTGCATTTTCTCGGCAAGCCCGCTCTCAGTGTCGAGGAGGTCGCTCACCGATCGGGATTTTCCGAAGCCAGCGCTTTTATCCGCGCGTTCAAGGTATGGACTGGTCTGACTCCGTACGCGTATCGTAAGGGTCTGTAATGACCGCCCGTTAATCGCCTTACTCCAACAGGAGCACCCCATGATGTCCGTTCTGCGCGGCCTCGGCCGGTGGATAGCTTATCTCTATCTGTTCTACCTTGCCCTGAGCTTCCTGGTTGTGCTGCCAGCATTGAACATTCTGGCACCACGGGTGGTACAGGATGTGCTGAGCCGGGAATTGCGCAGCGAACTGCTGATATTCAACCCCTTTACCCTCGCCCTCGAGGTTCGCCGCGCCAGCCTCCACGAGAAGGACGGCCACCAGCCGATCGCATTGCGCCGTGTGCTTGTGGACCTGTCGCTGGAGAGCCTGGTCCAACCGGGTATCGTGCTCGACGCCTTCTCGATCGAAGATATCGACCTGCATGTGCTCCGCCATGAGGACGGACGCTTTCACTTTGCAGACCTGATTGACGAAGCTGAAACACCGGACGATGCGGACGAATCGAGCCCACTTCTGCTCACGATTCACGACGTGCTGATTCACGCGCATACCTTGCGCTACACCGATGCAAGCCGTCCGGGCACCTACACGACGGTACAACGCGATCTGGAGCTTCACACACGCAACCTGTCCACGGTTCCTGAGCGACAGGGCGATGGTCGTCTCGAACTGGTGAGTGACGGCGGCGGCCGCCTGGCCTGGCGCGGTGAAATGGATCTGGCGGCGGGGCACAGCGCGGGAACGCTGCTGCTCGAAGGACTGGACCTCACCCACGCCTGGCGTTACGGCGCAGCCGATCTGGATTTTGTAACACAGAGCAGCCGCTTTGATGCGTCACTGAACTATCGGGCGAATTGGCAGCAACAGGCACAATTCGTACTGCAAGATTCCCGTCTGCATTTTTACGACGCTGTGTTCGTTCCAAAAAATGCGGATTCGCTGCCCAACACCCATGTAGGTTTAAAAAATATCTACTTCGAGGACCTGGGACTGGACCTGACAGCTCAATCCATCACCCTGGGCGCATTGAAGTTCGATGGTCTCGATATCGCGGGCTTCGACCGGGATGGTCGAATCAGTCCGCTTGAGCTGTTTCTGGGCACGGGCGACGCGCCAGAGAGCGCTGACGTGGACCCTGTGAACACGCCAGACGCTGGCGAAGCACCCGCGTGGACGGTGAGCGTCGACTCTGTCGAGGGACGCAACAATCAACTGAGTTGGCGCACGGACTACCTCAGCCCCGAAACACTTCTGGTGACGCCCCTGGACGTGACCGCCACCTCTCTGCACTGGCCCGCGACCGCCCCATCGCCCCTGCAGCTTGATCTGGCCATCAACACGGACACGCGTATTTACGTCGACGGCGCTGTGCACATCGCAGAGGGCTCCGGCACGGTGAATCTTGAACTCGCGGATTTCCCTCTGAGCTGGATCAATCCCCTGTGGACCGACCAACTGCGTACCGATATTCAGCGTGGCCGGTTGTCCCTTGAGGTCAGCAGTGAGCTGGGCGCCTTCTCCTTGAAGCAGGCGCGCGCGGACATACAAATCCGCTCCTTTGGCACGACGCTGCACGAAACTGGAGAAGAAGCGTTCTCCCTTGATGCCCTTGATCTCGCCAATGTTGCCGTCGATATTCCGCAGCAGGTGGTGGCCATCGACGCCCTCACGCTGGAACGCCCCGCCGGTTCGCTACACATTCAGAAGAATGGACAAATGAACATCAACGGGGTGGTGCGCGAAGCGGGTACCGAGGCTACGCCCCCGCAAGATGCCTCCCAGAACGAGTCTCCCTGGCGGGTTCAACTGGCAAAGCTCGCCCTGCATAACGGTCGCCTGGACTTCGCCGACAGGTCCCTGCCCCTACCGTTCAAAACCCTGGTGGATGGTATTGAAGCCGAGGTCCGCGATATCGACACCGCCGCCGAAAGTCCACTCACCGTGGATTTGCGCGGCACCGTTGATGGGTATGCACCGGTGTTGATTCAGGGCAGCGGCCGTGCTTTTGCCGATGCCCCCGACGGCGAACTGCACCTGAATTTTCGCGGCGTCGATATCGCCACCATGTCGCCCTACTCCGGCACCTACGCTGGGTACACCATCGAGAGCGGCACGCTCACCCTGGACCTGCGCTACGGCCTGAACGGGCAGGCGATAGACGGCGACAACCGCATCGTCATCTCGCAGATGGCGCTCGGTGAGCCCGTGGACAGCGATCTGGCCATCGACGTACCGCTAAAACTGGGCATTGCTCTGCTGACCGACAGCGAAGGCGTTATCGACCTGTCGGTGCCCGTCAGCGGCTCCGTGGATGACCCGGAGTTTTCCCTGGGCAAAGTGATCGGTCGCGCGATATCCAATGTGATTATCAAGGCTGTATCAGCACCGTTCAGGCTGCTCGCCGGGCTTGTGGGTAGCGACGCCGACCTCGAGAACGTGGCATTCGCGGCGGGCAGCACCGCCCTCGATGAAACGGCACGTGGCACATTGGCGACGCTGGCGCAGGCACTCGAAAAACGTCCCCAGCTGCAGCTGCGTATCGGTGGTGGTGCCGACCCTGTGGATGACGCTCGGCTGCTGCGGGAGCAGCAGCTCGGACAGCGCCTGATTGACGCTGGACTGGCAGCGGAATCCCTTGCGGCGCGCGATGATGCCTTCGTTGCCGCGATCAATGCGCTCTATTCACAGACTTTCCCTCCAGCCGCAAAGGCTACGGAAGAAGCCCCCATCGACAGTGCCCAGCAGTGGCAGACGCTGGCAAACCGGGAGCCGCTTCTGCCCTCCGCGCTGGAGCAACTGGCGACGGAGCGTGCTGCCACGGCCAAGCGGGAACTGGTGACGACCCTGGGCGTGGACGCTGCACGTGTCGCCATCAGCTTTGATGACGAACTGAAGCAGGCATCCGTAAAGATGTCCGTCGATAGCTGACCGCTACCGGGCCCCAAAGCTCACATCGCATCATCCAGCGACAGTTCGTCCTGTAAGGCACGTTTAACGAACTTGCCGTTGGCGTTGCGCGGTAGCGCGTCGTCGCGGAACCACAGATAGCGCGGAATTTTAAAGGGCGCAATCAGCGCAGCCAGATGATCCCGGATCGCCTGGGCGTCGGCAGCCGCGCCGGGTTTGAGGTACACCGCTGCGCCCACCTCTTCACCCAGTCGCTCATCGGGCACGGCAAAGGCAACACACTCGGCAACATCGGGATGATGGAACAGCGCGTTCTCGACCTCGGCGCAATACACGTTTTCTCCACCACGCAGCACCATGTCCTTGGCCCGGTCCACCAGATAGATGAACCCGTCCTCGTCGATGTAGGCAATATCTCCTGTGTGCAGCCAGCCATCGACAATGGTCTCGGCGGTCGCTTCCGGACGGTTCAGATAGCCTCGTATAACGGGCGCACCGCGCACCAGCAGCTCGCCAATTTCACCCGTTGGCAAGGTGTCTCCATTCACATCAACGCATCGCGCTTCAATCGTGGGTACGGCCGGCCCAACGCTTTTGGGACGATCGAGAAAGAACTCCAGCGCCTGCGCCGCAATGAGTCCACAGGTTTCGGTCATACCGTAGCCCGTGTTGGGTTTGGTGCCAGGCATGGCGGTGGGCACCTTGCCGACCAGATCCGGCTGCATCGCTGCCCCACCACCGCCAATGGTTTTCAGCGATGACGTGTCGTAGCGCGAAAAGTCAGGGTGCATGATAATCTCACGGGTCATCATGGGAACGGCGCTAAAGGCTGATATCTGCTCCCGCTCGATGATACGAAGCGCCTCTTCCGCATCCCACTTGTACATATGCACGAGGCGCCCACCCACCAGCGTCGCCACCTGCGCCACGCAATTATTGGCGGTGACATGAAAGAGCGGTGTGGCCAGCAGCGCGCGCACGGGTGCGTCACTGCCGGGAGCCGGCGGCTCTTTACCGGCAGCGTAGGCGAGGGCCCGGGGCTGTACCGAGTTGATAAACGCCACGTTCATCACGTTGCTGACACAGCCGCGGTGCGTCAACTGCGCGCCCTTAGGGCGTCCCGTTGTACCCGAGGTGTAGAAAATACAGGCATCGCTGTCGGTGTCGATGCTGACGTCGGGCAAGGCCCCGTCCCCGGCCACCAGCTCTGCCCAGTCCTCGGCCCAGGCAGGACGCGCGTCACCTGCCCGTACCGCAATGGCCTTGATGTCGCCCACGTTGTCGCGGATCTCACCAAAACGCTCCAGACGCTCCCGATCCGCAATGAGCACCGCTGGCGTTGAGTCCTGCAGGGCGTACTCCAATTCACTGGGAGTCCACCAGGCATTCATGCCCACTACGACTGCGCCCATGCCCGTGACCGCCCAGTAGGCCAACATCCACTCGGGGTAGTTGCGCATCGCGATGGCCACGCGATCTCCCTGCGCCACGCCCCGCTTTGCCAGCGCGGCGGCGAGCGCTCCGACCTGCCGGTGCGCCTCGCGATAGCTGATGCGTTCGTCGTTGTAGATCAGATAGTCGTTGTCGCCGTGACCCGCCGAGGCCAGCCACAGGTCCCGTAACGACGCAGGGGCGTGTGCATAGGTGAGGATTTCTACGCCGCGTACCGGCGCCCGCGTCAGCTCGAACATCTGTCCGGGTGATGTGAGTTCGGCCCAGGCGCGCTTCAACTCTTCGTACATAGCAACTCCGTGTCTTGCCATTATTATGCTGTGGTTACTGCCGGAGCGATCGCGACGCTCAGCGTGACCAGAGCGGGCGAGCATAGCCCCGCCGACTTCGGGACACAACGCCGTGACGTTGCAGTCATCGTGTCGCTGCTGCAAACTCGCCCCTCCCAAAATCACTGGACAATCCGATGAGCACGCAGACCCTGGATACCCGCTCCCTGGAAGCCTACCTCCGCGACCACCTGCCCGAGGTGAATGGCCCAATTACGGCAGAGAAGTTCGCCGGCGGACAGTCAAATCCAACCTTTCTCATCAGCGATGGTGATCAGCGTTGGGTACTGCGTCGTAAACCACCGGGTGAACTGCTGGCCTCGGCCCATGCTGTAGATCGTGAATTCCGGGTAATGAGTGCCCTGGCCGATACCGACGTCCCCGTCGCCAAAACCTATCTGTTGTGCGACGACGACAGCGTCGTTGGCTCGATGTTCTACCTGATGGAATACCTCGACGGTCGCGTTTTCTGGGATCCGAAACTCGTCGAAATCAACGATAACGACGAGCGCGCCGCAATGTACGACGAGATGAACCGGGTGCTCGCCGCTCTGCACAGCGTCGACCCGAACGCCGTCGGCCTGGAGGACTTTGGCCGTCCCGGCAACTACTTTGCACGTCAGGTGGGCCGCTGGACAAAGCAGTATCGTGCATCGGAGACCGAACACAATCCGGCGATGGAGCAATTGATCGAATGGCTGCCGGCGAATATGCCCGAGGATGACGACCAGGTGAGCCTGGTCCACGGCGATTACCGCCTCGACAACCTCATGTTCCATCCCACGGAGCCGCGCATCATAGGCATTCTGGACTGGGAGCTGTCTACCCTGGGCCACCCTCTGGCTGATCTTTCGTATCAGATCATGGCCTGGCAGTTACCCGATGAGGAGGGTATTCGAGGGCTTATGGGAATCGACCGCGCTGCCCTGGGCCTACCCTCAGACGAAGCGTACGTCGCCCGCTACTGCGAACGGGTTGGCCGCGATGGCATCGACAACTGGAACTTCTACCTGGTGTTCTGCTTCTTCCGCCTCGCGGCGATTCTTCAGGGCATCAAGAAGCGTGCTCAAATCGGCACTGCTTCGAGCGCCGAGGCCGCGTCCCGCGCAGCCCTGGTCGACCCGCTGGCGCAGCTCGGGCTGCAATATATGGCCAAAGCCTGAGCTACAGCCTGAGACACGCCTGCGGTTCAGGCGGCGGAACTCAGCGGCCCCGCGCCCTCTTTGGATCCCTTGGAGGCGCTGCCTCCTGAGGAACGACCACCGCGTACTGCTTTCGCCCGGGCGCCGCGCGCTTTTGCGGTTTTGGCCTTGGGCGCTTTGGGCTTACGCCCCGCCGCGCCGGGTACGGGCTGTCTCGCCAGGCGCTGCGAACCGGTCTCACGCATCGCTTCGCGATCTGCCCGCGTGGGCGCTGGGCGCCGCCGCGACGCCCGGGGGCGATGGTACTCGTCACCCTTGGGTCGCAGGTCGCCATACTCGAAGCGATAGAGTATTTCTTCCATCGTGCGCGAAATCTTGGTGCAGGTACGGATCGCCTCTACCACCGGATAGGTGGAATGCTCCCCCGCCTCCATGAGCTTCACCAGTTCCTTCTCGGTCAGATGCGACAAAATCTTGGCCGGGTTGTACCAGCGGAAGCTTGGAATGATGTTGATATCGCCGCTGTATTCCTGATCCATCAGGGCGTGAACACCGTTGAGGAGCATGTTGAAGCGTGGCCAGTTGTCGCCCTGGCGCTGCGCAACGCCGCGGTAGAAATTCAGCATCTCCCGGCCCATGCCAACGCCCAGGGAGCCCAGGGCCTTGCCGAGAGCGCTGCGCTCCTGGCCGCGACTCAAGAACGGCGTGGCGACCGGGTTCACCATGCTTACAATGTAGTGGTTGGTGCTGTACAGCCGCGTCAGGCGTTTTGAGGGCAGGTCGTCGGCGATGCTGCCATCGACCCAGCGCCGCGTTGGCAGGTAAGGCTGGGCCTCGCCATGCACGTTCCTCGCCATGAGCGTGACCGGCGGAAACACG
>JAUIMF010000090.1 GCA_030433415.1 Gammaproteobacteria bacterium
CAATGGCTGGTCGGTGCAGATCTGGGGCATGAATCTCACTGACGAACTTGTTGTACTTTATGGCCAGGATTTCTGGTTCAGCCTGTACGGGCCCTCGCTTGGCAGCAATCCGGAATTGACCAACGCATCCTTCGGCCCCCGTTATGGCGAACCGCGTACCTATGGTCTTACAGTGGGCTACGAGTTCTAGGTAGCCCGACTCATGATGCTGTTTCCTTGTGCTAGCCGCATTTTGTCGAAGGGGTTCTTTCCAGACGAACCCAACCCCAGAAACGCAAAATGCTACCCTTTTGGGGTGGCATTTTGGCTCTTCATCATGAACGGGGACATCGGCTTCCATCTAATTGATTTAATTTAGCTTTTGATCGGCGACGCCCAATGCAGTGCCTCCCGAAGTGCACAACCATGCAGGACTGATTTCGGCAAAAGTCCTGCACTCGCACCTCCCCGGGCTAGTAAGATTAACTGTTCGCTTCCCGTGTGCATCAAGATAGTCGCCACCTTATGATAGAGACAGAGGACAACGGGATAACGCAGAGGACCACTGTCCAGGTCAATCTTGCTGGCGTTAACGAACAACCCCGCAACGCTTGAACCAACATCAACGGCCTGTCAAGCAACAACCCAGTCCGCCCTGGGTTCGGTAAGTGGTGCCAGTGGCACCACTTAGTCCGTCGGGAGCTGACGGGGTTTCCAGCAGTGGAGATGCCGCATTCCGTCGCGCCTAACCGCAAATGCGTCCATTTGAAACACAAAACCCCGACCGGCGGTGACGGGGTTTCCGTTTCCCCGGTCGCGACCTGCGCGTTCGGAGCCGTCAATAATCGCCTGCGCGCCGATGCCAAGCCCAAGTCACTGCCAAGCGCAGCGGGTAGTGACGTGGGCGCCGCGCCCCCGTCCCCGAACCGGAACGCCGCCTCACTCACAGCCGCTCCTTCGCCGAATATTCGCCTGGCGCGGCCTGGCTTGTCGCATTCCCACGCAATCCGTCTCTCCCCAAAGTGGTTACACTGTAACCACAAACCCCGTTGAACGTTGACGGGGTTTTTATCCCGCCATCCGTTGACAGGGCTTTCTGTGACAGCCATATTACCCGTTGTCGTAGAATCGCTTCAGCACCAGAAATTACCCGTGGCCACTACGGAAAAGTGGCAAGGAAGACCCCACCTTGCATTCGCAATCGGGGTAGGCAGATTCCAGTAGTGGCATCTGCTGAACGCGTCGCCCAGGACCACTCTCGACGCAACGGTCAGGAATGACCGGGTCCATCTTCGAACCACCACGGTGCCGGGTGTCTCGGTCGCCGCACCTTCCAATCCATCCCACTCCAGGGATCTGTTAAAACGCCGCAGTTGCTGTCGGGGGTCCCTGCCCTCGGCCACACACTGCTTTTCATTCAACCCCGCAAACGCGCTGACGGTCAGCGCGTTCTGCCCATTCTACTCAGGAGGTAATTCCACCCCAGCCTCAGGCTGGATAACCGTTGGTTTGCACGGGCCAGTTTTCTGCGAAAACACACCGTGCTGTCTATGGCCAGACACATTCAGGTCAACCGGGATTGGTGTCCCGTGATCGTACCGCCCAGCGGGCCTGTGCAGCTTATGTTGCCAGGTGATCAGAAACACTCACCTATGGATACAGCACTATGCGCGACCTGAACTACCAACTGAAAATGTTATGCCGCCACAGTCACGAAGGCAGTTTTGAAACCCGAGTGGGCCGGGAACGGCAACTTACCGCCATCGCCAACCAGTTACACGAGCTGGGCTTCCGGCAGCTGCAGGCTACGTCCTTGAAGCAAAAGCATGTCCGGGCCCTGGTCGAGCACTGGCGGCGGCAGAACCTATCCCCCGGCACCATCAAGAACCGCATGAGCTGTTTACGCTGGTGGGCGGAGAAGGTTAACAGGCGGGCCGTGGTGGCTGGTTCCAATGATTTCTATGGCATACCGGACCGGCAGTTTGTGTCCGACCACAGCAAGGCGAAGAGCCTGGCGCGCGAGCAGCTCGACCAGGTCAAGGATGAGCATGTGCGCATGAGCCTCCGGCTACAGAAGGCCTTCGGGCTCCGGCGGGAGGAGGCCCTAAAAATCCGGCCCCGCTGGGCGGATCGGGGCGACCACCTGCACCTGAAAGCCAGCTGGACCAAGGGCGGCCGGGAACGCACCGTCCCCATCCGTACCAGGGAGCAGCGCATCCTGCTGGAACAGGCCAAGCGCCTGGCCGGGGTGGGCGCACTGATCCCCAGGGGGCGCAGCTATATCGAGCAGCTCCGGATCTACGAGCGCCATACGGCCAATGCTGGCCTCTCCAAAATGCACGGCCTGCGTCACGCCTATGCCCAGCAACGCTACCTGGAACTCACCGGCTGGCCGTCACCCCACGGTAGCGGACCCAATAAAAAGGATCTGACCCCGGCGGAGCAGGAGGCGGATCTACAGGCGCGCCTGACCATCAGTAAGGAGCTGGGTCATGTCCGCGAGCAGATTACCGCGGTTTATTGTGGTTAGCAAGTGATTATGTGAAGTTGGCAAATAAACTACCGCATAATCAGAGTCTTACTGGCCAGATACTTCACATAATATTCCATGACCGGACGGTGGACCACGGTTAGATTCAGTCATTTCTATGTCCTCTAGAGCTGCTGCAACCACTCGAGAAGCGTTTTGTTTTCCTTCCATGTCGGAACGTCAGGCACAGGCGTTGGACTGATTTTCGCTATCGCTGCGCGCTTCATTTCAAGATTGGCCCGGGCATACAGCTCAGTCGTCTGGATATCCGCGTGACCCAGGAAGTCACGAACGATGTCCAATGAGACACCTGCCTCGACGAGGTGCATTGCTTTGGTGTGTCTCAGGGTGTGGGGCGTGACCTTTTGCGTGAACGTTGTCTTGCATTCTTGCGCCTTTTTCAGGTGTTTTAGCAGGATGTATCTGACGCCACCGCGAGTTAATCGATTGCCCTGCCTGTTCCGGAACAGCGGTTGATCGAAGTGCTCAGGCAATGCCAGTGCATTTTCATCGATGTACTGCCGCAGAAGTCGTACTGTATTCTCCATCAGTGGTACGACACGCACTTTCTGTCCTTTGCCCAGGATTCTGATCTGAGCCGGTGCTTCCAAGCGAACATCGCCCGGTGTCATGTCGATGATTTCCTGGACACGCGCACCCGTATCGTAGAGAACACTGAGGAGTACGGCATCTCTTCTCCCAGCGGGTTGGCTTAAGTCAGGCTGTGCCAACAGCGCGGCCAGGTAATCCCGGGATAGATAGCCGACTTCCTTGCGGGCAAATCGGCGCAGCGGGATCGCGATGATACGCTGGCACTGGAGCATATGATCAGGCTCCTCGACTTGCACATAGCGGAAGAACGCGTGGATAACCGCCAGGCGCTGGTTAATCGTCCGGATCGAGCAACCCCTTTCGTTTTGAAGGTAGGCCAAGAAGTTGTCTATCAACTCAGCGTCCAGATGTTGGAGTTCCAACCGTTCAATCGCTAGCCCCTTTTTGTCGCGGCAATACCGCAGCAGGAGGACGATTACATCACGATATGCCTTGATTGTGTTGGGGCTCAGGCCGCGCTGGCAACCGAGATAGTGGCTGAGGAAGTTACTTATATGGGCAGACAATGTTGTGGGTTTCATGATCACCTCTCCGGCGGTATTACACCGCCAAACTGTTCATTCATTCGATTCGCCAAGTGCGGGAACAACTCTGCTGTGAGGTGCAGATACTTCTGTGTCCCAGTAAAGTCCTTGTGCCCCAGATAGGCCACCAGGAACGGCAGCTTCGCATTCAGATCAGCACCCTCTTCGTACCAGTGCAGCAATCGATGTACCGCAAACGTATGGCGCAGATCGTGTACCCGGGGGCCTTTTCCCCGCCCGCGATGTGGAATGTCACATTGATACAGGGCCTGTCGGTAGATCATGTAGATGGTCGAGGCGGACCAGCCGGTATTCGCCGTCGACGGGAAGAAGTAGGATTCCGCGGTTCGAGTAGGCAGGGTCCGCTTTTCCATTGCCTCAACGTATCGTCGCAAACGCTCGACCAGGGCGATTGTGGGCGGCACAAGGCGGTCTTTACCGAACTTGCTCTGCCTGACGGTGATGACGCCTTGGTGAAGGTCCACATCACGGACTTTCAAGGCGAGGACCTCTGACAATCGGAAGCCACAGCCATAGAGCAACCGGAACAACTCCGGCATGACGAGATGACGATGTGGCGTTTTCCGGCTGCGGGGCAGGCCATCAATGGCCTGAATGAGTTTCTGCACCTCGACGTGGCTCAATATTCTGGGAGAGAACTTATAGGACCGACGGGGACCGATACCGTTGGGCGGTTCATAGGCAGCATACCCCAGACGTTTCATGAGCCTGGCCAATTGCCTAACAAGAATAATTCGCCGCTGAACCGTTGACGGCCTCTCTTCAGGCTTCAGTGACAACCACTGATCCACCAGAGGCTTCGGTAGCTCGTTAGCAGGTGCATCTTTTTCGCACAGGAAGCAGTCGAGGTCCTTGAGGACCCAGGCTGGCGTGTTGTACTGGTAGCCGCTATCCCTTTTCTCGCGGACCAGTCGTTCCATGAATGGGGCCAACGGGCCTTCATAGCGGATGTTCTTACGCGCATTAGACATCTTCCACCTCCGGTAGTGGCAGTGCCACCTCTCGTAAGGACTCGACGCTGGCTTTGGCGTAAATCATGGTGGTGTTCATCGACGCATGCCCCAGGATGTCGGCAATCAGAGAGAACGGGACATCTTCCTCCAGGAGGTGCGTCGCCAAGGTATGACGCAAGGAGTGCAATCCATGTTTCTGTGGACTTCTAAATCGGATGCCGGCCACGCTGCGCCAATATCGGACAATGGCATGCAAGTGATTCTCATCGCTAAACGGTTTGCAGGGGCCTCGTAGCTTTAGGAACACCTCTCGATAACGACTCTCTGGCCGCACATGCTTTAGATAGTCAATCAGGGCCGTACCAATCTCATCAGTCAATGGTAGCTGTTGCCTCATGCCGGATTTGGATTGGTTGATGGTGATCGTCTCAGCGCCCCAATCGATCTGATCGAGCGTCAGCGTCTTGATGTCCATTGAACGTAGGCCCAATCGAGCTGCCAGGAGTATCAAGGCATAGTCTCGCTTTCCCCGCGGCGAGCGCCGGTCAATCTTCTCGAGTAACTGCGCTAACAGCTCTTTCTCCCAGACAGATGGAATCGTATCTTTCTCTGGCCGGTATACGCCTGGTAAACAAACACTCAGGTCCCGTGATAATTTGCCCTTGTAAAACAGAAACAGAAGATAACCACGGACGTCAGACACCACCGTTGAGACCGTTTTGCGACGGTAGCGTGACAAGGAATAAACAAAATCGGAGAGGTCCTCCGGACGGATTTCGTTAAAGTGTTCGATATCGCGCTTCGATAGAAAATCCAGAAACAGGAGAATCTGCCTCATGTACTGCTCTACGGTGACAGGCTTCAGTCGGCGCTCTACCTCACAGTACGTTTTGTATTCCTGGAAGCTTTTTCGCATGGCAGCAGGTATCTTGAGATGACTCACTTCCTGCTTGCATCGTTCAAAATACCCGAATCGAGAATAGTGCCAGAGTATCTTCATCGCGTATTCAGCGTGGAGTTTCCAGCCCTTGTTCATACCAACGGGTAATCTGGAATCGATATTGTGATGGTCTAGGAAATCGTCGATGAGTTGCTCTCGCAAAGGGCCCTTATAGTCCCGCTGTTGGGCGTAGATGAGTAACTTCCGCCAGACGGTCTGGTACCGGCGTATTGATCGCGGGTTGTACCGAAGAACCTGGAGTTGACTCAGCGCGCTGAAGATCAATTCGTCCAGTGGGCGTTTTCTGGCTTTGGATCGGTGGGATTTCATACATAATTCTCCGTCGTTGAATGATGACCAAATGGCCACTCTTCAACATAGCGGAAATATTATGTACAGTAGTTTGGAGGTAAGTATCTGATTCTATGAGATATTAATCAGCAACTTCACATAATCACTTGCTAACCACAATAAACCTTATGTGTAGCTCTGCATAATGTCTACCTTGGGAGATAGGCCATGCAGATCCAGCCCCGCCTGATCCGACTCCGCGACGCCCCCGACTACCTGGGCATGGACCGCAACCGCTTCAACCACGAGGTACGCCCTACCCTGACCGAACTTCGCATCGGCAGCCAGGGTGTTGCCTTCGACCGCCTTGAAATGGACGCCTGGGTGGACCAATATAAACGGTGCAACGGGCGTCCCGCACGACATCGAGGAGATGAACTATGGGACGCAATCGAAGCTCCGGGCTGCGGAAGCGTGGCGGGATCTGGCATATCGACAAGCAGGTACTCGGCCATCGCATTCACGAAAGCACTGGAACGAGTGAACTCAAGACGGCGGAGCTGATGCTGGCCCGCCGGATTGAGGAGATCAGACAGGCGTCAGTATTCGGCATACGGCCGGTGCGCAGTTTCCGCGAGGCAGCCACGCGCTTTCTCGTGGAAAACACCCACTTGGCCACCCTCCGGACCTACGCCTTCCATCTAAAAGAGCTGGACCCTTACATCGGCGAACTGCCGCTGTATCAGGTCCATATGGGCACGCTGCAGGCCTACGTAGATAAAAGGAAGAAGGAGGGCAAGAAGAACAAGACCGTCAATGGCGCCCTGGCCACGGTACGCCGGGTACTCAACCTGAGTGCCCGGCTGTGGCGGGATGAACACGGATTGACCTGGCTGGAGTCGGCACCGCTGATCCAGTTGTTGCCACTACACGATGCCAGGCGCCCCTACCCGCTCAGCTGGGAGGAGCAACACCGTTTGTTCAAGGCGCTACCGGATCATCTGAGCCGGATGTGTCTGTTCAAAGTGAATACCGGCTGTCGGGATGGCGAAGTCTGCAGCTTGCAGTGGGATTGGGAAATCGACGTGCCGGAACTGGGTACCTCGGTGTTTCTCATTCCGGGAGAGAAGGTCAAGAACCGGGAGGATCGGTTGGTGGTACTGAACCGGGTGGCAAAGTCAGTGATCGATGGCGTGCGCGGGCAACACCCGCAGCGCGTCTTCACCTACTACGGTCGCCCGGTGCGCAGCATCAACAACAATGGCTGGAAAACGGTGCGGCGCAAGCTGGACCTGCCGATCCGGGTGCACGACCTGAAACACACCTTCGGGCGCCGCCTGCGTGCGGCCGGTGTGCCTCTGGAAACCCGGAAAATACTGCTTGGCCACAGGAACGGCGACATCACCACGCACTACTCCGCGCCGGAGTTGGAGGAGCTCATTGAGGCGGCAAATCGGGTGTGTTCAGGAAAGTCCGGCAAAACTCCGGCACTGGTGGTGCTGCGGCACCGGTCGCAGGCCGGTGGACCGCGGTAGGCACTTGATATTGAAGGGGAAATTGGTGGGCCGTGCTGGATTCGAACCAGCGACCAATTGGTTAAAAGCCAACTGCTCTACCGACTGAGCTAACGGCCCGCAGGGAGGCGCGCATGATACCCATCTGCGCGAAGATTTCAAGGCAATTTAGTGCATTCCCTTAGGCGGGGTATCGCGGCATCGATCAGTCGGGGTAAGCCGCCATACACTCCACTTCAACACGCGCGCCGAGTGCCAGGCCGGTGGTGGCGAAAGCGCTGCGCGCGGGATACGGGGCCTCAAAGAAACTGGTGTACACCCGGTTGAAGTCGCCCCACTCATTGATATCACCGAGCATGACAGTGCACTTGACCACATCCTTCAAATCCAGACCGTTGCTCTGCAACACAGCCTGGATATTTTGCATGACCTGACGGGCTTCGCCTTCCATGCCACCCGGAGCGATCTCCATTGAGTTGGGCAGCACTCCCACCTGCCCCGACAGGTAGAGCGTATCGTCCACACGCACTGCCTCTGAAAAGGGCAGACCGGACGGCGCTCCACTGCGGTTTAAATGCGTGACTTGGGCGGCCGCTGCGGAATAGGACAGCACCACGCCGACAAGCCCCAGGAACCATAGGTTTACTCTCATCCGGTCTACTCTCCCTGCTTCAGTGGCGGTAAGTAAGTTCCTCAACCTTGCACCGCATTGCCCCTGGCGGCAACAGGCGACGACAATCAGGCGTAGCGGGTCACGTCCTCCAACCCCGCCTTTGCAAAGCCTTCGCTCCGCAGGCGGCAGGCGTCGCAGCGTCCACAGGCGCGACCGTCGTCTGTGGCCTGGTAGCAGGACACGGTCTGACTGTAGTCCACGCCCAGCTCAGCGCCCAGTTTGACGATATCGTCCTTGCCCAAATCCATGAGCGGTGTGTGGATTGTGTAGCGACCACCCTCGACGCCCGTGCGCGTCGCCACATTGGCCAATTGCTGGAACGCATCGATGAATGCAGGACGGCAATCCGGGTAGCCGGAGTAATCCACGGCGTTCACGCCAATGAAGATGTCCGTCGCCCCCAGCACCTCGGCCCAGCCCAGGGCGATGGATAAAAACACGGTGTTGCGCGCCGGTACGTAAGTGACCGGGATTCCTTCGGTGGCTTCTTCGGGCACCGCGATGGCGTCATCGGTCAGTGCGGACCCGCCGATGCTGTCCAGATTCAGGCGCACCACTTTGTGCTCCACATCTCCCAGCGCGGCTGAGACCCGCTCGGCGGCCAACAGCTCGGCCCTGTGGCGCTGGCCGTAGTCAAAGCTCAGGCTGTAGCAGGCAAACCCCTGCTTGCGCGCCAGGGCCAGCACCGTGGTGGAGTCCAGGCCTCCCGATACGAGTACGACCGCTTTGCGGGCTGTGTTCATAAACTCATCCTGTGCCTAGTGACCGGGACCGTCATCCCACAGCAGCTTATGCAGTTGCAACTGCATGCGCACCGGCAGGCGATCCGCCAGAATCCACTCCGCCAGTTCCCGCGGTGCCACTTCACCGTGACTGGGAGAAAACAACACGTCGGACACGCGATCCGCCAGCGCGTACTCATCGAGCTTGAAGCGCGACCACTCGTAGTCCGCCCGGTCGCAGATGACAAACTTCACCTGATCCTGTGCCGTAAGGTGATCGATGTTGCCATAGAGATTGCGCGCGACTTCGCCGG
The DNA here is from genome assembly GCA_030433415.1 of Gammaproteobacteria bacterium. Classification (GTDB taxonomy): domain Bacteria; phylum Pseudomonadota; class Gammaproteobacteria; order Pseudomonadales; family Halieaceae; genus Congregibacter. Next base: position 9,074 of record JAUIMF010000090.1, read on the forward strand.
ATGCCGGCGTCTTCAGATCCAGTACTTTGACCACCCGTGGGTCCACCGCAGCGATGTCCATGGCGCCGCTGGTTTCCAGCGAGACCTCATAACCGCGATCGCACAGGCGCGTGAGCAGGGGCAGGCAGTTGGGCTGTGCCAGGGGCTCTCCGCCCGTCACCGTGACGTAGGACGGCGTGAACTCCGCCACCTGCGCCTCTATGGCTCCAAGGCTCATCAGCTCACCACCCTGAAAGGCATACTCCGTATCGCAGTAGCCGCACCGCAGCGGGCAACCCGTGAGGCGCACAAACACCGTGGGCCGACCCACGGTGCGGGCTTCGCCCTGCAGCGAGTAGAAGATTTCGGTGATCCGCAGCGTGTCGCTTTCCGCCGCGGCGGTATTCGCGACCGCTGCGCCCATGATCAGAGGTTCTGGTCGATAAAATCGCCAGCCAGCCGCGCCGCGGAGCTGTCGGGATACTCACGCATCACGCGCTCCAGATACTCCCGGGAGCGCTGGCTGTTGCCCTTGATGAAATGCACGCGACCGAGCTTGTACAGAGCATCGGGGACCTTCGCATTGTCGGGATACTGACTCAGCAGCAGCATAAAGGACTGGCGTGACGCTTCGGGGTCCGCGGGATCGATCACCAGATACAGCTCACCCAGCCAGTAATGGGCATTCGCCGCATACCGTCCATCGGGATACGTCTGCAGAAACTGCGTGAACGCCGCCACCGCCTGATCGAACTCCTGGCCGCGCACCAGGGCATAGGCCGCGCGGTAGGCGTCCCCTTCACCCGGCTGCTCCGCCGCCTGGCTGCCGGCCGGGGGAATCACCGGTGCGACCGCAGCGCCTCCCGCGCCGTTTGCCGCGCCCGCTGTACTACCCGAGCCCGTCGCGCCCGACGCCGCACCGCCACCGGCGGCCAGCCGTCGGTCGATGTCCATGTAGCGCTCCAGGCTCTGCTCCTTGAGCGTGCGCAGTTCATAGGCCTGCTGCTCAACGATACCGTTCAGGCGCATCACTTCCTGCTGCAACTGCTGCACCTGATTGAACAGACCACCGATGTTGTCAGACGCCGGCGCCGCAGGGGGCGGCAGGCTGCGGGTGGTTGTCGCTGCCGACACACCGCCCACGCCGTAGCTCACGGCGCCAGTGGGTGCTGTCGTGGGCGCCGCCTGGGCAGCGCGCCGTTCGGCTTCGACATCAATATAGTCCTGGGCCGCCAGGCCCGTGGACACCAGCGCCATAAACGCAAACGGGCCGGCCCACTGGACCAGCCCGATCTGCGTATGGCGAGCGCGACCGCTCTTCATGGAGTACCCCGCTCGTTACGCCTTACTTGAGTTCTACGCGACGGTTCTTGGACCAGTTGCTCTCACCGCTGCCATAGGCCACGGGCTGTTCTTCGCCGTAGCTGATGCTTTCGATGCGATAGCTGGCCACGCCGTTCACAACCATGTAGTCGCGTACCGCATTGGCACGACGCTCACCCAGGGCCATGTTGTAGTCCCGCGTGCCGCGCTCGTCGGTGTGGCCTTCAAGGCGCACGGTGCGGTCGTTGGTACGCAGCAGCGCAATGTGCGCGTCCAGCGCCGCCTGGGCCGAAGGCTTGAGCGTAGAGCTGTCAAAATCAAAATAGAAAACAGTGCCAGCGGCCATGGCGGCCTTCTCGAGCTCACGCTGGGTGGCAGCGGCTTCGGCATCGGCGCGACGCTCGGCCTCGCGGGCGGCCTCGGCAGCAGCGGCTTCAGCAGCAGCAGCAGCGGCGGCGGCAGCTTCGTCCGCTTCCTTGGTATCGGTGCCGGAACAGGCAGCGAGGAATGCGGCGGTGAACAGCAGGGTTGCGGCCTTGCCGGCTACGGAAATGGGTTTCATATCAGGCGTCCTTACGAAACGGTATGCAAACTGCGTAATAGAATCAGTACTTTACGTAGGGTGACCAGGCGGGTTCGCGCACATCGCCGCTACGGGCGGGCAGACGGAACTTGATACCTCCGTCTACAGACACCGCTGACAAGATGCCACGGTCACCAAACTTGGTGGCGTACAATACCATGGAACCATTGGGTGCGATACTTGGACTTTCATCCAGTTCGGTGTTTGTGAGCACCTGCAAACGGCTGGTTACCAGGTCGTGAATGGCGATCTGGAACTCGCCGTTGCGCTGGTGCACCAGCACCACATTGCGACCGTCCTGGGCAACCCGCGCCCGGGCATTGTAGGCGCCTTCAAACGTGACCCGCTCGGTCAGGCCGCTGCGCAGATCGTAGCGATAGATCTGCGGTCGGCCGCCACGATCCGAGGTGAACAAAAACGACCCTCCGTCGGGCATCCAGCTCGGCTCCGTGTCGATGGCATAGTGGCGCGTCACCCGCGTCAGTCGGCGACTCGCCATGTCCATCAGGTAGATATCGGGGCTGCCGTCCTTGGACAGCACCATGGCCAGCGTATTGCCATCGGGGGACCAGGCCGGGGAGCTGTTCAGGCCACGGTAGTTGGTCAGCTGCTCGCGCTCCCCCGTAGCCAGCACCTGGCGGAAGATCGCCGGGCGACCGGTCTCAAAGGACACATAGGCCACCTGGGACCCATCGGGGGACCAGCTCGGTGACATGATCGGCTCGCGGGACTCCAGCAGCACAATGGGGCGGGCGCCGTCGGCATCGGCAAGCGTCAGGCGAAAGTAATCCTTGCCGGCGGGATTACGCGTGACCGATACGTAGATCAGGCGCGTGGCAAAGGCGCCGGGAATACCCGTTAGTTTTTCGTAGACGGCGTCCGATACGCGATGCGCGAGCATGCGCGCCTCGCCAATGGAACTGCTCAGATCGCCCTCAAGAATCCTCGCCTGGCGCAGCACATCGTAGAGTTCGTAGTGCACGTTCAGGTTGGGACCCTCACCGCGCACACGACCAATCAGCACGTATTCACTGGCGATGGCGCGCCAGTCACGATAGAAAAGCTCGGCTTCGCGACTGGGAAAACCCAGCATGTCGGCCCGATCGATGGGATCAAACTGCCCACTGCGGGCAAAGTCCTCCTGAACGACCTGAGCGAGGTCCTCCGGTGCGGTGCCCTGCCCTTCCCAGGCGAACGGCACTACCGCCAACGGCGTGGGATCGTCCACACCCTGGGTGATTTCGATAACCAGCTGCGCCTGCGCCAGTGCGGGCAGCAGCAGAACAAACAATACGAGAGCTAGACGGGCCATCAGTAGCGGAGGTCCTCGGGTCTGAACAGTAATTGAAAACGGCGGAAGGTCTTCTCGAACTCCCGCGACGGCAGGTTGCGCAACTCCGGAAAACTCGCAGCCTTCTCGACGGCGTTGATCGCCGAGCGATCAAAGGCGGTGCTACCGCTGGAGCGCAGCACGGTCACCGACACGATCTCGCCGGTGGGCACCAACTGGATCGCCAGCAGTGCCTCCATGCCATTGCGGGCGCTGGCGGGTCGGCTCCAGTAGCCAACCACTGTGTCGCGAATAAGCGCGGCATAGCTGGCGGCCATCTCTTCGGCAGTGACCGCAACGGTCACGGAATCTTCCGCCTCGACGGCGGCGGCCAGTTCCCGGCGACTGATCGCGGCCAGCTCTTCGGCGCTGATGCGTTTTTCGACCTTGGGTTCAGCCTTGGCCGGCGCGGGCCTGGGCTTCGTCTGAGCAACTTCTTTTGGCGCAGCAGTGCTGGCCGTCTGGGTCGGCTGCGCCGGTGTGCTGGCCTTCGGCGCCGGGCGTGCAGGTTTTGGCTGGGTCGTTTTAGGGGGCGCCTTGCGCACGGTCTTTTTGGGCTTCAGCGACGAGGCGTCGATCAGCGTGGCGTTAATGGCCGTCGGTGGCAACACCCGAGCCTCGATGGTGCGTGCGTCCCGGTCCGGCTCCCAGCGCAGCACCATAACCAGGATGATCGCCAGGTGCAGGGCCACGGTGCCCGCCAGCGGCAGGAGCGTGAGCTGACCGAGCGTGTACCAGTCGCGGGTCATCGCGGGTCCTCGGTCACCAGGCCCACACCTTTGGCACCGGCTTCCTGCAGCGCCGCCATCAGGCTCACTACCTCACCGTAAGGCACCGCTTTGTCGCCCCACACCAGCACCGGTTTGTCGGGACTGCGACGGATCACCGCGCCGACGCGCTGC
>JAUIMF010000091.1 GCA_030433415.1 Gammaproteobacteria bacterium
GACGCTGCACATCACCGATCTCTACCGGCTGGCCGCCGAGGCCACGCCGGGCGTGCGTTTTCATACCTATGACAACGCCTACGACAGCGTGCAGGAGCAGTTCATGGCGCTGCTCGGTGCCCCGGGGGAGCTGCTGCCGGGCCTGGACGCCAACCTCGCGGAGTTGCATGCGGACATCCCGCAGCTGCATTCGTTTGTTGCGCCCGGGGAGTTTCACACGCTGCTGCGCTTCAGCGAGCTTTACACCCGCGAGGCCGCTGGCGTGCGCGCCGTTGAATGGGTTGCCGACCTCCTTGAGGGAAACGCTGGCGACGTGCACTGTACCGAGGGAGCATGCCGTCCTTCGGCGCAGCCCCCTGAAATGTAGACCTCATTGGCCGCCGAGACGTGAGGGCAGCCGGAAGCAGGAACGATTCCATGCCAAACAACTTAAGTCCGATACACTGCTAGCCTGAAAGCATGTGCGTTCCTGAGACCGGTTGGAACCTGAGAAGTCATTTACCGACGGCGCAGTGAAGCCGGAGCAGCCACCATCAACATGCAGAGGTTCACACCGTCCGTTTACGTAACGGAACTCCACAGGCTTGCCGCATCTGTTGCAGATGCTCATGTTGGGACTTCCGGCACCAACCGAAGTAGCCCGTAGGATTACGTCGTGGCTAGTGCTTCAGGTCCTTAGGTGGGTGAGGGTCATTACCTGGAGGAACGGTGTCCGAGTCGCGCCAGCGTCCGTGGCGATTTTGGATTCGGACCTCGCCTCCGCCAAGGTTGCCTACAATTTCCTTAGCCCGAGTTTCCGCCTCGCGCTGGGTGCGGTGCACGCTGCTTGCTCGTTGGCTGCCTGATCCGCTGACCTTCCAGCCGTTCTTGTGCCGCGTTATGTATCGGTCGTTTTTAGGTATGCCTGTCTCCCGAAATTTCCATCAGTTTGCATTGACAGAATATAAGCTTAGATTTACAAATTATAAATAAAAATAAAAAGTGTAAACCAACCTGGAGAGGCAATCATGATTGGTGAAAGACTCAGACTGGCCAGAAAGAAGGCGGGGTTGTCTCTGCGTGCGCTGTCCGATGCAATCTACAGGAAGGTTAGCGCGCAGTCGATCGGGAAGTATGAGCGCAACGAAGTTATGCCGCCGTCGGACGTGCTTACCGCGATGTGTGACGCGCTAGAGGTTACCCTCGAATATCTGCTCAGTAAACGCGTCAAACAGCTACGCGGTGTTGAGTTCAGGAAGAGGTCCGGAACCTCGGTCAAGGACCGATCACGTGTCGAAGCCACCGTAATCGAGCGCGTGGAACGATATCTGGCGATTGAGGAACTGCTAGAGCTCGATAGCGCTGAGTGGCATCGACCGTTTGAGCAGCGTCGACTTGCGTCTCTTGACGAAGCCGAGGACCTGGCAGAAGAACTTAGAGCGGCCTGGGGTCTAGGACTCGATCCGATCCCCAACCTGACCGAGCTTCTCGAAGAGAGAGGTATCAAGGTACTCGTTATCGATTTGCCCGAGCGGGTGTCTGGTCTTACTTGTCTGGTAGATCGAGGTGACGCGCAGCCGCCTGTCCCAGTCATCGTGGTGAACGAGTATTTTCCGTTGGAGCGCCGGCGCTTCACCCTTGCCCACGAGCTAGGCCACCGGCTGATCCATGAAGAGTCTTCGGTCGATCACGAAAAAGCATCCGATAGATTTGCGGGTGCCTTTCTGATTCACCGCGATCATTTGAGGGTTGAAGTCGGTGCGCACCGGCGACAGGTAAGTTCGCCCGAGATTCTCGCCCTGAAGCGCATCTATCAGGTCTCGGCGGCGGCAATGCTAATGCGCCTAAAGCAAATTGATGTTCTTTCTGAATCCGCTGTCGCGTACGCCTTTCAAACTTTCGCGCGGGCTTGGCGGCGGGCGGAGCCAGAGCCCATCGAGGAACTGCATGCGCAAAAGTTGGAGCAGCCACGTCGATATGATCGACTCTGCTTTTGGGCTCTATCGGAAAGGCTGATCTCACCAAGTAAAGCTTCCGAGCTCTTGCAGATTCCTTACTACGAACTCGAAAACCAACTGGAAGGGCGTCCTGGCCACTATGAGAATTCTCGTTGGTGACAGTTCTTGCCTGATCGATCTTCACAAGGCGGGGTTGAACCTTGATGTGCTTTCTCTGCCTTTCACGTTCGTCGTGCCCCAGCCCCTCTATGACCGGGAGCTTCTTTCTATTCCGCGCCGAGAAAGAGAGATGATGGTCGCTCGGGGATTACAGGTTCAGACCCTAACGGGCGAGCAGACCGAGCGTGCGCAGGATTACTCAAACAGATTCATCCCGCTGGCCGTCTACGTTTGTTTTGCATTGGTTCTCGCCGAGGTAAGCGAGAATGCACTACTGCTGACCGGGGACCGCGATCTGCGCAAGGTAGCGGAAGGCTACGATGTAGAAACGCATGGTGTGTTGTGGGCTCTAGATCAAATGGATGCACACACAGATATCCCGGCGCAGGTACTTCTGGAAGCGCTGCAACTCTATGAGAGAGACCCCCATTGTGTGGCTCCCAGAGGCCGAACTTCGGAAACGGATTAGGCGAATTCAGCATCTTCTACAGGGCTGAACCCTGCCACCAAATATGCATGCATATTTTTTCCTGCCGAGGTTGGGCACAAGACACCGCTTCCGACACTTTTCCGACATCAGTCCTGCATTGTTATGCCCTGTTCGACATATTGAGCAACGGGCGTCGTCTTCAGGCCAATAAAATCAATAAGTTACGTTCATGGGTGAAGCTTTTAACCAATTGGTCGCTGGTTCGAACCCAGCACGGCCCACCATTTTCCTCTCTGGATTGCAGAACGCACTGACCGCCAGTGTGTTTGCGGGGTTGCGGAAACTGTCTTTCCGACCGGCATGCGCGCTCGGCTATCAACAGCGATTGCTTGCAAAAGCGTCCCCGCGATGCGGGAAAATTGGAAGGAGCGGCAGCTCGCCGAAGCCGTATCGCCGTGGCTCGAAAAAAGCCCCGGTCACGACTGACCGTTGCGCCTGGAGAGGCCCGGACGCTGACTGAGCGGCGCGGACTACTTCCGGTGATACTTGCGGCGAGTCGAGATCAAGCCGGCCAACCCACCCAGCAGCAGCATCGCTACGCCCGGGACAGGAACCCGCCCAGCCTCGACAAAGGAAATGACGGTGTTGCTGATGTCGGGCGGAGAGACGGCTCCGAAGTTGTCTATCCAGTCGAACCCATCGGGAAACCAGATATTGTTGGCGTTGTTCATGTAGTACAAGAACTCTTCAACGCCATTGCTGTCCGTACCACCCTGTATCGCATTAAAGTTCAAGTTGGCAAGGACGCCTGAGCCGTCGGTGCTGAAGCCTCCGCCGCCTCCGATGATCGCACCGCTGGTCGTGGCCGCGTAGCTGCCTGCACTGATAGTCGTGCTGATAATGTCGGTGTAGCTCCAACTCTGAGATGCGAGGCTGGTGCCCCCGTTGTCCGCGATAACCGTCCAGCTAATGGCATCGCCCGGAGTGACGCCGGGGGTCGTGCTCCCGCTGTAGCCTTCGACGGCCACGCCGGTAAATTCCAGCATGATGGGCAGCGCGTTCGCTGCCGAGCTCGCAAGAGCAATGGCGCTCGCGCCGAGAGCCGCCTTAAATACGGAAAGAGGTTTAAACATGGCCGAGTGCTCCGGTATTTGGCTGTACATACGTTGTGGCCTGAAAACGATGCAATCCATCGGCCAGTTCTGGAAACTGCACGCAATCCAACGTGTTGCATTGACGCGTCTGGGTTGGTCGGGCGAGGCTGTAAATTTTTTCAACACCGGCAGCGCCATTTCCGCTTTACTGCTTCTCGTCCCCCTTGGCGGCTTTCGCCAAGATTCGCTCCCCCAGCTCCTACACGCTGCACAGCTACTATGCTACGGGCGGCAATAGTTTTGCGATCTACCAGGTGAGCGATGGCAAGGGGCATGACGGTGATGGGCTCGCGGGCTTCGGTGTTAACAATGTCTACTTCCGAAAAGTGCTCTGTCTGTCCTATACCCTTTTTTGGGAAAGCCTTCTCGGAAGAAGGGGGGTGAGCGCCTTCCATTTGTACGGTTTTAGTTGATATATCAACATTGATAGGTCAACTAAATATACTTACCATTGGGCGCTTCAATGGAGAGTGTCCAATGTCTGAATCGGGTGATACCTCGCGCCGGCGTCGCGCCAGGCGCTTGCTGATTGTTGTCGTTGTTCTGATTGCAGCCGGTGCGGGCAGTGCTTGGTGGTACGTCAATATCGGCCAGTGGGTGGCGAGCACCGATAATGCCTATGTGAAAGGCAATCTAGTCTCTGTCGCCGCCAAGGTTCCGGGGGTGGTGAAGTACATCTCCAACGATCAGGACGATTTTGTCGAAGCGGGGGATGAGATGATTCGCCTGTCCTGGGCCGACGCCGCGCGCGCGGTCGACGAGGCCAAGGGGATGCTGGGTATGGCCGTGCGCGAAGTTGCCAGCCGCAGCGCCGCCATCGCGGTGGCGCGTTCGAACCTGAAGCTAAAGCAGACTACGCGCGGTCTCGCGCAGCAGGAATATGATCGGCGCCGGGAACTGTTGAAGACCAAGGCCGTCTCTCAGGAAGATGTGGACGCCGCACGCACCCGGTTTGAGGAAACCGCGGTGGAATTGGAAAAGGCGCGTAACGAGCTACTGAAGTCCATGTCTGCAGCGAGCGAAGGAGACGTCAGGGATCATCCGATGGTGCGTGTGGCATCAGCACGTCTCCTCGATGCCATCAGAACCTACAACAAGCATTTTGTCTTCACGCCGGTGTCGGGGCGGATCGCCCGGCGACGGGTACAGGCAGGTCAAGTGGTTGCCGCAGGGGAGCCACTGTTTTCAATCGTGGAGGCAGAGAATTTCTGGATCGAAGCCAACTTCAAAGAAACTCAGTTAAAGCACTTGAGACCCGGTCAGGCGGTGGATATCGAGGCGGACATCTACGGTGACAGTCGTCACTTTGAAGGTCGGGTAACCAGTATCGGTTCGGGTACCGGTGCGGAATTCTCCATTCTTCCGCCCCAGAACGCCACGGGTAACTGGATCAAGATTGTGCAGCGCGTGCCGGTGCGGATTGATTTTGTTGAGATGCCGCGAGAATTCCCTCTGCCACTGGGAGCGTCCCTGACCGTGCGTGTAGATACCCACGATCGCGAGGAGCCGTTGGTATTTACCGCAGAGGATCGTGGAGAGGTGTCCGCCGACGCTGTCTATGAAGATGCCAGTCGCGGTGCACAGGACATCATCGAGCAAGTGATCGTCGAGCAACTTGCGGCCATCGCGCAACCGTGAATATTGCTGGCAACAGCGATGTGCCACCGCTCGAAGGCGGAGAACGCTTTTTGGCCTCGGCCGGGGTTCTGTTGGCGTCGTTTATGAACGTGCTCGATACCACTATTGCCGTGGTGGCCCTACCCGCGATTTCAGGGGGGTTGGGAGCAACCCCGTCTCAGGGTTCGTGGGTGTTGACCATCTACAGTGTCTGCCTGGCGGTAGTGTTGCCCCTTGCAGGTTGGATTTCCCGGCGCTTTGGGCAGATTCGCTCCTTTTACATCGCCGTCTTTGTTTTTACGCTCACATCGTGGCTCTGTGCCTCGGCCAGTAGTTTCAACGAACTACTGATTTTTCGCGCGTTGCAAGGTATGTCAGGCGGGCTGCTCATCCCGTATTCGCAGTCCATTATTTTGCGTATTTATCCCGTCGAGGAGCATGGCAAGGCACTGGGTCTGTGGGGGCTCACGTCAGCGGTGGGACCCGTGGCTGGGCCCATTCTCGGTGGGTTGATCACCGACCATCTGGGGTGGCCGTGGATCTTTTATATCAACATCCCTATCGGTCTGTTTTGTGTCTGGGCCTGCGTGACGTTCATGCGACGCTATGAGACGCCAATCAAACGTGTGCCGGTCGATGTGATCGGCCTGCTGCTACTGGTGGTGGGGATTATTTCGCTGCAGTTGATGCTTGACCGGGGCCATGAGCTGGATTGGTTTGCTTCCCGCCAGGTGTGGGTGTTGGCGGGGGTCGGCACCTTATGTCTGGTGTTTTTCTTCATCTGGGAGCTCGATGAAGAGCACCCGGTAGTCGATCTTTCGCTATTTGCCGGTTTTAGTTTCACCATTGGCGCTGTCATGACGGCATTGTTCTACGGTGTCTTCATTGTCGTTGCGGTGATGTATCCGTTATGGATGCAAACGGTGATGGGCTATACCCCTGGGGCAGCGGGAATGGTGATGGCAATGACGACACTGTTCCCGATTCTGACCATGCCGTTGCTGGGGCAGCGCGCACGCAACTGGGATCCCAGGTTGGCGATTTTCGCTGGTATTGCGCTGATGATAGTCATCGTGATGCTACACGGCTCGTTGACCGTGCAGGTATCGTCGACCTATTTAACGGTCGTTCGCTTTATGATCGGCTTGTCGATGCCCTTTGTCTGGACACCGTTGATGATGATCACGTTCAGCAATATCGCTGCACACAAAATGGATGACGCGACGGGGCTGTACAACTTTTTGCGCATGCTGGCGTCGAGTATGGCCACGGCTCTCGGTATTACGCTGTGGGATGATCGCACCATTGTTCATCGGGCGGATTTGGTGGCTCGTATGTCGGAGTCCTCCATCGAGCGCACAGAATTCCTGACGCAGGCGACGGCGGCCACCGGTGATGTCGACGCCGCATTGGTCATGGCCGAAAACATTATTTTTCAGCAGGCGAGAACCATGGCCCAGCAGGATGTGTTCCTGGCCGCCTGCGCCGTTCTGGTGGTTGTAGCCTTGCTGGCATTGACCCTGAGTCGAGCGAGATTGGCTCCGGCTCCGGCTCCGGATCAGGGGGCGGGCAATGATTGACCTGTTTGATAACGAAGCGCGCTCCATCGCCCAGTTGTATCGCAAACTCAACCGGGCGCTGGATCGCGAGCTGTCACCATTGGGCTTGAGCCACGGTCGGTATCTGTATTTGTTTGGCCTCTACCTTGAAGACGGTCGGTCCCAACAGTCGCTGGCTGATGCCCTGGCGTTTGATAAGGCCGCCGTCACGCGCGCGCTGTGCCGCCTGGAGCAGGATGGGTTTGTCGAACGGCGCCGAAACCCTGATGACCGCCGTGTTACCAGCGTATATCTCACGGAACATGGGAGAATGCTCCGCCCGCAGATGGAATCGGCATTGACTACGGCGATACGCGATATCACCGGACATCTCCCCGAAGCCAAGGCCCGTCAGCTCAGGCAGCTGTTGCGGCTTGCTTGCAGCGTCGAATAGGCAAGGGCGTCAAGAAAGCGATCAGTTGTGGGCGACTATGGGCATTTCGGAAAACGCGAAGGCCGATCTGACCCGCATCTGTTCTAGGGTCGCCTAAGACAGCGACGAACTCGCAGCAGGCAGAACCCCATACCCATCAGCATGGCTGGCGCAGGCAGTGGAACAGGCGTGCCCGTCGGCTCCTGCGGTGCGATGCCAAGACCCAGAAACTGGCCGGAGCTCGAGAAAGCTTCTACGCCGGGCGCAAACGCCTGTGAGTAGCTTGCAGTGTTCTCGAAGTCGGCAAGGTAATTCTCCAGGCCATCACCGATTTCCGGGTCCACGATGATATTGGTAAACACAAAAATATCGAAAACTTCAAAGTTTGATGCCAGTGGAATGAAGCCATCGATGGACAGGAATGCGTCCTGTATGTCGAATTCCAGGTCCGAGTTAATGCCACGTAGTTCCGAGTCGTAGCCATAGAATAGGTTGGACGAGGAGGTCCGTAATTCGACCGAGTTGAAAGTGTTGTAGGTCGCTACGCCGGGCTCGTAGATCGCCAGTCCAATGTCGTAAAACCACAGCGGGTCGGGAACACCTTCGATCCGCGGGGCACCGCCCAGGGTCTCAAGGTAGCCATCGACCGCGAAAGAGAAGGACCAGTTCGTACCTGCACCCCCGGTAACCGTGACCCGCTCGCCAAAGCCGCCGAAGGTCTGCAGATTGATATTGTTGCCCTGGGAATCGATGTACATTTTGACGGTGCCCTCATCGAGGCTCACGCGGGATCGGGAGTTACCGATCACGCCCTGCACCTGAGTCTTGGTCGTGGCGCCATTCACTTCCAGGCCATCCTGAAACTCCGCTGGGAAGTTCACGCGCAGCCCCGGTCTTACGTAGTAGTTCGATCCCAGCGGCCCTGCGCTCGTTTCCATCGTCAGCAATAGTGCGCCGACACCCAGTATCGTGGTCATCCGTTGCAATTTCATGGCTGATCTCCTCGGTTGAATCCTGAACATTGCGTCTTTGCACGTTCTCTACGCGCAATACGGCCCAGAAGGAGCTCAGGAAGTTACCGAGGGGCGCAGGGAAGTCCCGACGATGCACAGGGCAACGCCTAAGAAATGCCAGCGTATACTCCATGGTGTGGATGACGAGCTGTAGCGAGGGTAGGTGTTGAACGGGCACTGCCTCGAGCTTGTCTGCGTTCTGCATCGACTCCAAATTTGCCAGGAGCAGCGTCAAGTGACCGAAATGAATCGCCAATGGGTATTGAAAAGCCGGCCGTCGGGCATGGTGCAGCCTGAAAATTTTGACTGGGTTGAAGCACCGATTCCGGTGCCCAGGCAGGGCGAAATTCTCGTACGTAACTACTACTTGTCTTTCGAACCCGCCCAGCGTGGTTGGCTGAATGATGTGCCCAGTTATGTGCCACCTGTGGCGATTGGGGAAGTCATGCGTTCTGCCGCTCTGGGCGAAGTTATTGAGTCAAAACACCCTGATTACCAGGTGGGGGATATTGTTACCGGAACGTTTGGTTGGCAGGACTACATAGCAACGGATGGGAGTGGCATGTTCCCGATCACCAAGGTGAGTTCGCAAGACCCGCTGACTTACCCACTTCACATCTATGGCATTACGGGACTGACCGCGTACTTTGGAATGATGGAAGTCGCAAAGCCCGAGCCCGGTGATGTGTTTGTGGTCTCTGGCGCCGCGGGCGCTACGGGTTCTGTAGCAGGGCAAATCGCGAAGATTCTGGGCTGTAAGGTGATCGGTATAGCCGGTGGTGAAGCCAAGTGCCGATGGCTAATGGAGACCGCCAAATTCGATCATGCGATCGACTACAAAGGCGAGAACGTGGGCGCGCGCCTTGCGGAGCTTTGCCCCGACGGTATCAATGTGTTCTTCGACAATGTCGGTGGACCGATTTTGGATGCAGTCCTTGCCAAACTGGCACTCGGGGCGCGTGTGGCGCTCTGTGGGGGTATTTCGAGTGGCTATACCGCAAGTGATCTGCCGCCCGGGCCGTCAAACTACATGCAACTCGTGATTCGACGATCCACGATGCAGGGTTTTCTGTTGCTGGACTATAAGGACCGATACGCCGAGGGGGTTGCGCAACTGCGGGAGTGGGTTACTGCAGGCAAAATCCACGTAGAAGCAGATGTCGCTATAGGGCTGGAAAACTGCCCTGAGACGCTCACTGGGCTGTTTCAGGGTAAAAACTTTGGCAAACAGCTGCTGAAGATCGCGGACCCAGCCTGATAATCTGGGCTTCCAGCGCCAATTTTGCGGTGCTTGGTGAAAGCGTTGAGAGAAACCCAGTGGTTGTGTACCGGCGCAAAAAAACCCGGGGCCAGCCCGGGTTCTGTTTTGTCTGTCGAATTATTTGCGGCGACGCAGGCCCATAACGCCAAGCAGGCCCAGGCCGATCAGAAGCGGAGTAGCCGGTGCAGGTACACCGGTTCCGCCGTTGCCACCGCCGTTACCCGTTCCGAGACGCTCTACGGACACATCGTCGAACCAGAGCTGACCAGTGCCATCGTCGGTATCGAATAGCAGTTGCAGCGTAGTGGTGGTGTCGAGGGCTGCAAAGCTGGCGCTGATCAGCTGCCAGTTTGCGTCACCAGCCCCGGCGAAGCTGAAGCTGTTGGAGTAGTCGCCAACACTGACACCAGAGTTATTGGATGGACTGGGGTTTGACGAACCCACCCATAGCGAAAGGCTATAGATAGATCCGATGTCCGTGGCAAAGCTTTGGCTGAGCACACCCTGGGCTCGGCCGTCGTTTTCGTAAGCCCAGGCATAGTTGGCTCCTTCGCGCGGCGTACCACTGGTAGTACCGGTCGTGCAGAAGCCATCAGTAACTAGGCAGGTCCAGCCGTTGAGGTCATCTTCAAAACCACCATTGGTGATCAGGTTGGCGTGGGCCAGACCGGTTACACCTAGTAGTGTGAGGGCAAGGAGGGGCTTCTTAAAATCAAAGGTCATGTGAACTCCAAACAAGCAGTTAATCGATTTCGCATGTTTACCAGCAATATTCGAGCTAAAATAAAAATTTACAGTAAAAACAATTGCCTGCAGGGGTTTTCGGTTCGTTTAACGCTTGTATTCGGCAATTCTTTGTCAAAAATGTAAAAACTCCTGACACTCATCAATGGAAAAGAAATAGTCTTCAACGGGGCGATGTTGGCGACGCGGTATTCCATAACTTGTGCACCCGGTTATTCCAGTATCGCGCAATCGCCCTCCGTGCCTCGCTCCATGACATTGCGCGGGTCCGTTCATCTCAAACTCCCGTCAGTCGGTTATCTACGTGGCGCCGTGCGTTGGCCGGAACCTTGTGAGATAAAGACTTGTTTGGCTAGGAGCTCACCAATGACCGAACCACTGCTGGAGTTCACCATTGAACCCCGCTTCTCTGAGACCGATGCCCTCGGTCATATCAACAACGTCGCCATTACCGCCTGGCTCGAGTTTGGTCGGACCCGATTGATCCAGCATTTAGCCAACGTGACCGAGGCTCTGGCCCCCAAGAGTTGGGTGGTGGTGTCGGTCCTTATAGAGTTCGCCGCCGAAACCTTCTACGGGGATGATGTCACCCTGAAGATCACCGGGGTGAGTTTTGGTAATACCTCAATGACCGTGGATTGTGAGCTCTGGCAGAACGGAGGGCTTACGGTTCGCGGGAAGTCAGTGCTGGTATATCGAGATCCCCAAACGGGCGCCAAAAAGTCGATACCCGATGCTCTGAAGCAGGCCATTTGATGGGCTCTGCACACGACAAGTGCCGAGTCGTGTTGGCGGGGGCGAGCGGATATATCGGCCGTCACGTGGCCATGACGCTGGTCCGTCGCGGCTACGAGGTCGTTGCCGTACTGCGCCCCGGCGGTGAGGTGGAGTTTTCCGAATACCGTCTCGACCCCGCATTGAGTGGATGCGACGTTTGCGTTGCGCCGGTCACCGATGCCGACGCAGTGGCCCGTGCCCTTGCCAATGTGCGCTTTGATGCGGTCATTTCCTGCCTGGCGTCGCGTAATGGAGCACCGGACGACGCGTGGGAGGTGGACTACGTGGCTAATCGCAATCTGCTGGCGGCAGCGCTGCACGGTGGTGCGAGTCGCTACGTATTGCTGTCGGCGATCTGCGTGCAGCGCCCCAAGCTGGCATTTCAGCATGCCAAGCTGGCGTTTGAACAGGAGCTGAAGGCAAGCGGTATGGATCACGTGATTGTACGACCTACCGCGTTTTTCAAATCGCTGGCGGGCCAGGTGGATCGGGTCAAGGCGGGTAAGGCTTTTCTAGTATTCGGTGATGGTACCGAGACCGCTTGCAAGCCTATCGCGGAGGCGGATCTGGCCGACTATCTGGTCGATGCGCTGGAGGACCCGGCAATGCGCAACCGCGTTTTGCCAATTGGCGGGCCCGGTGAGGCGATCACGCCGCGCCAGCAGGGCGAGTTGCTCTGTCGCCTTGCTGGTCAGCCGGTGCGCATACGTTGCGTGTCGCCGCGGGTATTCGATGTCGCCCTGGGCTTGCTGTCACCCCTGTCCCGCCTGCTGCCGAGCCTGGCGGCCAAGGCCGAGTTCGCTCGAATTGGACGTTACTACGCCACGGAATCGATGTTGCTGTGGGATGAGAAGTCCGGGGCCTACGATGCTGCTGCGACACCTAGCTACGGTGAGCAGACTCTCAGTGAGTTCTACGCCCGCGTGCTGCGCCAAGGCATCGGGGGGCAGGAATTGGGCGCTCACAAGCTGTTCTGACCCTGTAAATTTTTTCTGACAAGAATAAAAAGCATCCCGGTCTACACCGTGCTCCCGCCGGCGGCGAGATCTGTGCGCTGGATCACCAAACACGGCATGGGGTCTGCCCGCAACCTGCATTGTGATGCATCGAATTAACACCTGAAAGTCATTCCGCGTTACCATTGCCGCCGCCCACGAGCTGGGCCTGTTGTCACCCCTCCGGCAATCAACAAACACAGACCTCGCCAGGCAAGCCGAACGGTATGGAGAGGAATGGGACTGTCGGTGCCTAATGGTGCGAGGTATACGGGCAATACGTGGGTAGATTCGCCCCTTTTTTCGGCCACGTGATGGCCGCGACTAAGGGTTTTGTGATCCCTAAGCCATTTGCTGCGCGCTAGAGTTCAAAGCAGGAGCGTTCCCACCATGACGTCAGCCCCCGACCTGTCCGTTTACGGAATCCGCAACGCCACCGAGGTGCTTTATAACCCCTCATACGACCAGCTCTATGCGGAAGAAACGCGCCCCGAACTGGAAGGATTCGAAAAAGCACAGGTGACGGAGCTGGGTGCCGTGGCGGTTCGTACCGGCATCTTTACAGGCCGCTCCCCCAAGGACAAATTCATCGTTGAGGATGACGTCAGCCGCGACACGTTGTGGTGGAACACGCCAGAGAATCCCAACGACAACA
>JAUIMF010000157.1 GCA_030433415.1 Gammaproteobacteria bacterium
GACTGAGCCGCCCTCCCTACAAACGGTTTTTGTTCCCGCCTGAACCTGCATTGCTTTAGGAAGCGTACCCTGGCGTCATGGGCCTAGTTGCAAGAATTGATCGTGCCACGGTGGCCTATGCGCAGTGGCTGCTACGCTGGCGCTGGCCGGTGCTGTTGATTTCCCTGCTCCTCGCGGGCGTCCTTTTCGCCGGTCTGCCGCGGATCGTTTTCGACGACGACTACCGCGTGTTCTTCACCGACGACGATCCCGAGCTACTGGCGTACAACGCCAAGCAGCAGGTCTACAGCAAAGACGACAGCGTGTTCATTGTGGTGTCCCCCAAAGACGGCACGGTGTTCACCCCCGAGACCCTCGCCGCGGTCGCATATCTGACTGAGGGCGCGTGGCAGCTGCCCTACGCCTATCGCGTTGACAGCATCACGAACTTTCAGCACGTGCACTCGGCCGAAGACGATCTTTTCGTCAGCGATCTGATCCCCGATCCGTCGTCCATGAGCGCATCCGAACTGGCGGCAGCGAAGGCGGTGGCGACCCAGGATCCGGCGCTCCTGAACCGGATCATCAATCCGGATGCCAGCGTGACCGGGGTGTACGTCACGATTCAGCGGCCCGAAGCGGAGCCGGGCGAAGGCGTGCCGGTGGTGCACGCGGCGCGTGCGCTTGTGGCGGCGACCGAAGAGCGCTTTCCTGGGGTGGAGGTGCGCCTCACTGGAATCATCCCGCTAAACAACGCCTTCCTTGAAGCGACGCAGGCGGACTTCCTCTATCTGACGCCTGTCATGGCCGCGTTCATTCTGATCACCATGGCCGTGCTGCTGCGCTCTGTGAGCCTGATGGCAGCGACCATGCTGGTTTTCCTGTTGTCGGCTGGTTCCGCGCTCGGTGTCGCCGGGTGGTCGGGCATCTGGCTTTCCGGGCCGTCCTCGCCCGCGCCCCTGATGATCCTGACCCTCGCCGTGGCAGACGGGATCCACATTCTCTCGACCTTTCTCTGGCACATGCGGCACGGGAGCCCCAAGGACAAGGCGATGGTTGAGAGCCTGCGTATCAACATGCAGCCCGTATTCATCACCAGCCTCACCACCGCCATTGGCTTCCTTTCGCTCAACCTGAACAGTGTGCCGCCCGCGCGCGACCTGGGTAACATCGTCACCTTTGGCGTGCTCTTCGCCTTCTATTTCTCCGTCACCGTGCTGCCCATACTCGCGATGCTGCTTCCGGTTCGGGTCCGTATCGAGCCCCCCGAAGAAGAGCGCCGGCGGAGCCGGACCGAGGTGCTGGGCGAGTGGGTAATCCGTCACCGCCGTATTGCGCTGGTGGGGCCCTTGCTGTTGACGCTGGTTCTGGCCACCTTTATCCCGCGTATCGAGGTCAACAACAACTTCGTCGACCTCTTCGACGAGCAGACCGAGATTCGGTCGGTAACCGACTACACCATGGAGCACCTCGCAGGGATATACTTCATGAGCTTCTCCCTTTCCGCGGGGGAGAGTGGGGGCGTGAACGAACCGGCCTACCTTCGCGATATATCGCGATTCGAATCCTGGCTTCTGGAGCAGGACGGCGTGATGCACGTGAGCAGCCTCGCCGAGACCATGCGCCGATTGAATGCCACCATGCACGGCGACGATCCCGCGTACCGCGTGATCCCGGAGCGCCGTGACCTTGCGGCGCAGTACCTGCTGCTCTACGAAATGTCGCTGCCACAGGGACTGGACCTGACGAACCAGGTCAGCCTCGACAAAGGGGCAAGCCTCGTGGTGGCGATGGTCGAAAACCTGAGCTCCGAGAATATGGGGGCACTCGCTGAGCGCGCCAATGCCTGGCAGCAAGAGAATCTGCCGGCGCACATGTATGGGCAGGCGCTCGGACCGGGGGTGATGTTCTCCCACATCACCGCGTCGCTTATGCAGACCATGATGGTGAGTATGCCCTTCGCCTTGATTTGTGTCTCGATCTCCCTGATCTTCGCGCTGCGCAGCCTCAAGTACGGGCTGTTGAGCCTAATCCCGAACCTGACACCGCTGGTGCTCGGCTTCGGTGTCTGGGGGCTTCTCGACTGGGAGATCAATTTCGCCATGAGTGCGACCGTGGCGATGGCGCTGGGTATCGTTGTGGATGACACGGTACACTTTCTGAGTAAGTACCTGCGTGCGCGCCGAGAACAGGATCTCGGCGCGGAAGATGCCGTGCGCTACGCCTTCGCATCGGTGGGACGTGCCCTTTGGGTGACCAGTTGCGTTCTCGTCGCGGGATTTCTGATTCTGACCCAGTCCCAGTTTCTCTTCAACGTGAATATGGGTATACTCAGCACCCTGTTCATCCTGTTTGCCCTGGCGGGCGAC
>JAUIMF010000008.1 GCA_030433415.1 Gammaproteobacteria bacterium
AGGCGTTGGTGCATCAAAGCAGTGTCGTGCAATGGACAGCGCCAGGTACTGCCACATCAGCGGCAAGCCATACCACGAGAAGAATTTTGCCCACCAGAGGCGTCGAAGTTCATCGGGCATTTCGCGCACAGCGGCATAGAGGTCCCGCCAGGTTCGCCCCAACAGCGATGTGCCTTCTCGGGCAGCCCGGAATGCCTCCAGATCGGGCGGTGGAATTTCGTTAGTGGTTTTTGCCGTCCAACTCATGGACACCAGCATCGCCACCACGCCGATCACAAAGCTGTACTTGACGATATCGGGGATTTCGCGGCCATCGGTCTCTGCCGATACCCCCCAGGCCAGCATGATGAGCGGCATCAGGCCAGCGAGAATCTGCCCAAAGGCAATCATGAAGGTCTGCATTGCGAAGCCGACACTGCGCTGCTCACTTGGCAGCAGGTCTCCCACCATTGCCCGGTAGGGTTCCATCGCCGTGTTCATGGCGGCGTCGAGGATCCAGAAAAGGCCGACGGCCATCCAGAGGGCGGGTACGTAAGGCATGAACAGCACGGCGACGGAACCCACGAGCGCGCCCGCCAGATAGTAAGGCCGGCGACGCCCGAATCGGGTCCAGGTACCGTCACTCAGTACACCGATAATCGGCTGAATCAGCAGGCCCGTCACTGGCCCGGCCAGCCACAGGATGGGCAGATCCGCCTCGTGGGCTCCGTGGTAACGAAAAATCGGGCTGAGGTTGGCCTGTTGCAGCCCGAAGCCGTACTGAATACCCAGAAATCCGAAACACATATTCCAGATCTGCCACAGGGACAGTCTGGGTCGCTGCTGACTTGCTGATTCCACGTTCTTGCACCCTTGCATTGTTATTCTGGGGCTTTATATCCAGCGCTTCTGAAACCCATAATCACGAAAATCGTTACGAAAATCGTTCAGAAAGGGTTTTGCAATCGGTTGCATGTGCGCTAATGTGCAGCCTACCACCAATAAATACAAAAGAGGAATCCCCCGATGCGATTCATCACCATTTTTCTCAGCACCCTGCTGCTGCTACCTGTAAGCGCCGCGCAGGCCCGGGAAATATCCGTCGCATCGCCGGATGGAAAGCTGCAAGTTACGGTGTTTGAGCGTGCTTCCCGGCCGTACTACCGAGTGGATTTCGATGGTAAACCACTGCTCCGGGAGTCGCGCCTGGGTCTGGAGTTTCGGGATATTCCCAACCTGACGGAGACTATCGAGGTCGCAGAGGTTTCGAGGAACCAAATCGAGTCCCGTTGGGAACAACCCTGGGGCGAACAACGCCGGATCCACGACCATCACAACGAACTGCTGGTGTCGCTGACCCGAACCGAAGCACCAAAGCTGGAGCTCAACGTACGATTCCGGGTTTTTGACGACGGGATTGGCTTTCGCTACGAAATGCCGGCCCAGCGCGGCCTGACACGTGCCAACGTTGTCGGTGATATGAGCGAGTTCGGCTTTGCCGATGCCGCCGATATAGAGGCCCTGCATATTGACGGCCAGAACCGTGACCGGTACGAACTCGTATACCGCTCGGTCCCCCTCGAAAGCGTACACACCGCAGCGACACCGATCACCTTCAGGCGCAGCGATGGCGTACACGCCAGCATTCACGAGGCGGCGCTGGTGGACTGGGCGGGCTTTACCCTGGTGCAACGCCACAACCCCAAGACCCTGCGGGCACAGTTGACACCGTGGTCCGACGGCATCGCAGTGAAGGCCACGCTGCCCTTCAAGTCATCCTGGCGGACGCTGCAGGTCGCTGATTCTGCCGTTGGACTCCTCAATTCCCATCTCATTCTCAACCTCAACGAACCCAATCAGCTCGGTGACGTGTCCTGGGTGAATCCCGGCAAATACACCGGCGTGTGGTGGGAGATGCATCGACAGGAGTACACCTGGGGCTCGGGCGACAATCACGGCGCCACCAACGAACGCGTGAAAGCCCGTATCGACTTTGCTGCCGACTACGGCTTTGACGGCGTACTGGTCGAAGGCTGGAATGTGGGCTGGGATGGCAACTGGATCGACAACGAAGGCGTGGATTTCAGCTTTACCGAGACCTACGCCGACTTCGATATGCCAATGCTGTCGGCCTATGGCGCCGAACGCGGCGTCAAGATCATCGGGCACCATGAAACGTCTGGGAATGTGGCCCTCTATGAAGACAAGCTGGAAGACGCCCTGGACTACTATGCCGGGCATGGCGTCGAGCAGATCAAGACAGGCTATGTGGCCTGGGCCAAAGGCCTGCGTCGCGTCGATGAGAAAGGCTTCTCCCGCTACGAGTGGCACGACGGTCAATGGTCCGCCAACCATCACCTACGAGTCATAAAAGAAGCAGCAGAACGCAAGATTGCCATCAATGCGCACGAACCCATCAAGGACACGGGCCTGCGCCGGACCTACCCCAACTGGATAAGCCGCGAAGGTGCCCGCGGTATGGAATACAACTCCGTTGGCGCGGGCGCGGGCGTCAATCCGCCCGACCACGATGTCACGCTGGTCTACACCCGCATGTTATCGGGTCCCATGGATTTCACCCCTGGTGTCTTCGACCTGCTGTACCCCGACCTGGATACGCCGGCGCGGGTCAAGAGCACCCTCGTGCACCAGCTCGCACTGTATGTGGTGCTGTACAGTCCGATCCAGATGGTGCCCGACTATCGCCAGTTCTACGAGCGTTACCCCGACGCCTTCCAGTTCATACGGGATGTCCCAACGGACTGGGAACAGAGTATTGCGCTGCAGGGGGTGATGGCAGATCACGTCGTTTTTGCACGACAGGAGCGGGATAGCAGTGACTGGTACCTCGGTGCAATTACCGGCAATGAGGCGCGCAAGCTGGACGTACCGCTGGATTTTCTTGACGCCGGAGCAAGCTACACAGCGCAGATCTATCGCGATGGCAAGTCGGCGCACTGGGACGACGCACCCTATGACTATGTCATCGAAGAGAAGCGCGTGGATGCCGGCGACGTACTGAAAGTCCGGGTGGCCGCTGGCGGTGGCCTGGCCGTGCGCTTTATCCGCAACTAGGGGCAAGTACCCGCGAGCCCTGGCATCCCCAGGGATGCCAGGGCTGTTTTGTGCGTCGAGAAATTAAGCGCGCAGCCGCGCAGAAACACCTCGAGCTTATTGGCAAGATACAAATCACCCTGACCCGGTTGGTTCGCTGCGAGCGGCGGAAACGTGCCATAGCCCGCCAGCAGACAGTGCCAGGATGTGGCTCCAAAATGTGAGTCGAGTTTCTGACGGGCGATTTCCGCCGTCAGATCACCACCGCGATACCAAACATCGAGGATCTGCAATAACGACTCCGACAGGTGCATGTTGTCGCGATTCTCGCGCCAGTAAGACGAGTCATCTCGCGTATTGAGCTTGTAGTGCGCAACGATGTAATCGCGCACGCGTTCAAAGCGATCGGTGGCGACGCGGTTATAGGCCTTGCGGCTGCCTTCGCCCATTCCCTGCTCATCACAGTGATCAAGAAATATCTCGGCGCCGGTCTGCACCAGGTGCAGGGCCGTTGCCTCCAGCGGCTCGATGAAGCCGCCGGAGAGCCCCAGGGCAAGGCAGTTCTTATGCCAGTGCTCACGCACCTGACCGACGCGCATCGCCAGACGCCGCGCCGGGGTTTCGTCATCAAGCAGACCTAGATGCGTACGCAGTTCAGTCTCGGCCTCGTCATCAGACAGATAGGCCGAACTGTACACGTAGCCGTTACCCGTACGATGCGTCAGGGGTATGCGCCAGACCCAACCGGCGCTGAGCGCATCCGCCCGGGTTTCTACCGCCGGCTGATCGGCGGCCGGCGTGGGTATGGCGATCGCCCGGTCGTTAAACAGATTGTCACTGAACGCATCGAAAGGAACCCCCAGCGTCTGCTGGAGCAGCAGACCTCGAAAGCCGGAACAATCTATAAAAAAGTCACCCGCTATCTCACTGCCATCTTTGCACAGCAGCGCCTCGATCCGGCCGTCTTCATGCTGGCTCACCTGCTCGACTTCCAGCGGTAGATGACGCACGCCGCGAGCGACAGCGCGGTCTCTCAAAAACTCGCCGAGCTTGCCTGAATCAAAGTGGTAGCCGTACTCAATACGAAAAGGAAAGTTCTCCGGCGTAAGCGGCGCAAGGCCCTGCTCCGCCAACCACCCATTGAACAGGAAGCTGCCCGGCTCTGTGAGTACATCAAGTCCATGACGTCGCGTGCGGCAATTCGTATGAAACGGTCGCTCCGTAAAGGTATCGAGTTGGGAAATAAATGGATGCCGGTAGCGCTCGACGCCGGAAGCGGGACTCCAGCCATCAAAACAGATGCTGACCTTGTAGGTCGCATGGCAGGCGGGCATCCACTCCGACTCGGCTATTTCCAGATCAGAGAAGAAGCGTCGCAGCGTTGGCGTAGACCCTTCACCGACACCGATGATTCCAATGGCCGGCGATTCGATAACGCTGATGGAAAGGTCCTTCCCGCCCCAACGATGGGCGATCAGGTTTGCCGTCATCCAGCCGGCGGTACCGCCACCAAGAATAACGATATTTCGGGGGA
Organism: Gammaproteobacteria bacterium; assembly: GCA_030433415.1. Taxonomy (GTDB): domain Bacteria; phylum Pseudomonadota; class Gammaproteobacteria; order Pseudomonadales; family Halieaceae; genus Congregibacter. The sequence continues at coordinate 4,568 of JAUIMF010000008.1, forward strand.
GCGATTCAGACACCCGAAACCTGCTTCAGAAACTGGTCATGGGGCAACAACCGGGACAGAGGTTCACGCTTGGCACGAAACACCTGCTGCATCATCTCGCGAAACCTGGCCTCAGGCAGTGCATCGGCAGAGGGATGGTAGTCCCGCGGCATGATGCCCTGGCCCATCATGACCTCGATCCATGACGCGTCACGGAAGATGTCCTGCTGTTCATTGAACACCGCGCCACAGGCTGAAAATGCAGCGATTTTCTGCTGCAGCCGATCGGGAATCTCCATGGCGCGCATGTCGCGCCAGAACTCGGAGTCGTCGCGCTCGTTGACGTGGTAGTGAAGAATAATGAAGTCGCGGATCGTCTCGAACTCTTCTTTTGATTCGGCGTTATACAACTCAACCATCGCCGGATCTATACCGTGATTCGGAAACATCTTCATCAGGCGAACAATGCCTGACTGTATGAGGTGGATCGATGTGGACTCCAGCGGTTCCAAAAAACCACTGGATAAACCGATGGCCACAACATTCTTGTGCCACTGCTGTTGCGTGCGGCCGGTTCTGAACGCAATCTTTCGCGGCTCATCGAGGGCCTTCGTATCGAGATTGTCCATCAGCATGCGCCGCGCATCATCGTCATCCAGATACCGGGAACTGTAGACCAGACCATTCCCGTTGCGATGGGTCAGGGGAATGCGCCACTGCCAGCCGACACGATGGGCGATGCTGCGCGTGTAGGGTGCGGTATGCTCGTGGCGTTCGCTGGGGACAGCGAGAGCACTGTCGGCCGGCAGCCAGCGGGACCAGTCCTCAAAGGTCACGCCCAGAGCCTGCCGGATCAGGAGGCCCCGCATGCCGGTGCAATCGACGAAGAGATCGCCCTCGATCCGGTGCCCACCCTTGAGCTGCAGTCCGGTGATAAACCCGTTCCCGGAGTCCTGAAGCACCTGCTCGATCATACCCTCGGTGCGCACCACACCCGCCTGCTCCGCCATGCGGCGCAGAAACTGCCCATACAGCGACGAATCAAAGTGGTAGGCGTATTGCAGTTGGTGCACAGGGTTTGTCGTATCGATCGTGTTGAACAGGCCCTGCTCGCAGGCGAGATAGTGCAGATCGTAGTCCCACAGGGATGGCTCCAGACCCATCGCCTGTCCGCGCAACCAATGGTGCTGAAAACCACAGAAGCCGACATTGGCACCCGGGGCACCAAAGGTGTGGTAGTAGCAGTCGCCCTCGCGACGCCAGTTCTCAAAGCGAATAGCCAGCTTGATCGTGGCATGGGTTTCGCGAAGGAACGCAGCTTGATCCAGATTCACGAAGCGATTGAAAATCTGGATCGGCGGAATCGTTGCCTCGCCGACACCGATGATACCGATCTGTTCGCTCTCAACGAGTTCGATCACTGTCGTTGGGGGCAGCACCTTGCGCAAAAGCGTGGCGGTCATCCAACCCGCCGTGCCACCACCGGCAATCACAACTTTCTGTACAGGCTTATCCATGGGTCACTTCTATCGCCAGAATCCAACGCACGCCAGTCCCTAGTCTAGATAAGCGGCGGCGCAAAAAAAAACCCCGCGGGCCAGGGCCGGCGGGGTCTCCTTCAGGTCTCTCAGTTGTTAAAGAATGAGTAGTTGAAGTTGAGCAGATAGGTCGGACCAAAGGACCGGCGAGTCTGCACAATACCGTTGTCATCCACGGTTTCTTCATCTTCATCCGTCAGGTTCTGGCCCTGGAGCGAGATCCGCAGGCCGCCGAGGAAGCCGTCAAAGCGATCAGCGAAATCGTAGCTCAGCTGCGCGTCCACCAGCGTGACACCTGCCCGCGTCGCTTCGGCGATCTTGTTTGAACCGCCACGCTCATAAGTCGCGAATTCACTGCGATCCGTCATCGCGATGCGCGCCTCGAAACCACCGATTTCGTAGAAAACGGTCAGGGAGTAGACCTCGTCGGACATCCCCGGAATGTCACTGCCATCATCCAGCTCCGCATCCAGCATGGTAGCCGTGGCAATAAAGCCGAGACCATTCAGCGCTTCAACGAAATCACCCATGCCAACAGAAGCGGTCAATTCCAGACCTTTGACTTCACCGGTCAGGCCATCCTCGAAGGCATCCACGTAGCCAAAGTCGGGCGGCGTTGCGAGATCACCCTGGGCATAGAAAACATCCGCCGGGCCATAGAGACCATCCTGGTCGATGATTCGGTCATGGAAACCGGGTACGTAGTAATCCGCGCCGTTATTGGTTTCATCGTTACGGAAGTTGATCAGCTGCGTCGAACGGCGAGTCCAGTTGTCGATGTCCTTGTAGAAACCGGCAATCGAGAAGTAGCCCTGGGATGAGAAATAATTCTCGTACGACAGGTCAAAGTTGTTTGACTCCAGCGGTTCAAGTTCGGGGTTCCCTGAATTCTTGGACCAGGGTGAACCGTAAAGATCAACGGCCTCGGGGCTATTGGGTATGGTAATAAGGTCGATGTTTTGATCGAACTTCACGAAGCCCGACGCCTGCATCTGGTCAAGGCGCGCACGGCTGATCGTGGTGCTGTAGGCAAAGCGGACGAACTGGCTGTCTGCCACTTCCAGAGACAGGTTCAGGCTAGGCAGCGTGTGGCTGTAGCTTGCACCGCCGCTGGTGAAGCAATCCGCATCCACCTCACCGTTATTGTCATCATCACAGGTGCGGGCGTTTTCGCCCACGATGCCGATGAATCCTTCGGAGGTCTGATCCGTGTCAACGTACTGCAGACCCACGTTACCGGTCAGCGGCATACCCGCAAGCTCGGTTTCGAAGTTGATCTGCGCGTACAGCGTCGTGACCTCTTCTTCTACAACGTAGGTGTCACCGAGACGGTCCGGCTCAAGCAGACCGGCATCGTTCAGGATGTAGGTACCGTCCTGGTAGGGTAGGTTGCCGTTGTAGGCCACAACGTTGCCCAGGCCAGCCCAGGTCAGGTCAGCGGTGCCGACCACGTAGTTTGACGGTATACCGCTGGAGAACGGGTAATCGCTGGAGGTCGCAAAGAAACCCTTGTTCACCTTGTCCTTGTAGCGATCGGAGTAGTTGGCGCCGACGATGACTGACGTAATGTTGCCTTCGTTGAATGCGTATTCAAATTCAACGCGGGCCGTGTCGAGTTCCTCACGGAACGTCGCGAAGTTGTTAAAGCCGTCCTGCGCATTGAGGAAGCTGTAAGGCTCACCATTGGCCTGCAGTTCATCGGTAACGAACTGGTCCGCCAGCGATGCGAGACCCCCACCCCACACCTGGGGTCCGGTCAGCTGGAGCATGTCCGGATCCGAGAATGCCTCCAGACCCTGCTGTCCGCTGAAGGTAATGCCGTCGGAACTCATGGAGAAATCGCGGGAGCCGAGCTCTGAACTGTCCAGGGTGCCCGAACGGGCGAGACCCGCATAGGACTCACCACGTTGATCAAATTTGTCAGCTTCGCTACTGGCGTAGTCGACCATGACGGACAGGTTGTCGGTCATCTGAAAACGCAGGTTCAGGCCAAAGGTCTGCAGCTCGCCTTCCTTGTTGAGAGGGTCGGTGCGCAGTACCGGGTTGGCATTGACCTGCTGGCCACTGGTATTGATACCGCTGCCCTGTACGTTGGCGAAAGCAAACGGCTCAATGATTCCACGCAGCATGCCGGAATCAGAGTAGTCGATATCGAGGTAATCGACGACGATATCCAGACGCTCGGTGGGCCGGAATTGTACGACGGCAGATATCGTGTCGCGCTCCAGCTCCGTGCCCTGAACGTTGGTGTCGTTACCGAAAGGAAGAATCTGCCCCTGGCCGTTGTCCCCGTAACCCCAGACACCGTACTTGCGCTGATTGTTGGGCGTCTCGGTGTGTGCGATTGCCATGCCCAGACCAAGCTTGTCATCCATGAACCGCTGGCTGAATGCCAGGGCATAACGCTGGCCCTTGTCGTCGACGTCGGGATTGTCCGCTTCGTTCCCGTTCATCTCGTAGGTATAGGTCAGCGTGAAGCTCTCATTTGCTTCCAGAGGACGCACGGTTCGCAGATCGACGGAACCACCGATCCCCTGAACCATCTGAGTTCCGTCCATGGTCTTATAAACGACGGCGCCAGTCATGATTTCGGCGGGGTACAGGTCATACTCCACGCCGCGGTTGTCACCGATACCGATGAGCTCACGGCCGTTGAGTGATGTGCCGGTGAAATCTTCTTTGAATCCGCGGATTGAGATACCTGAGGTGCGGCCGTTGACTCGCTCACCCGCCAGTCCCGGCAGTCGTGCCAGCGACTCGGCGATGGAGGAGTCAGGCAATTTACCGATGTCTTCCGCCGACAGCGCTTCGACAACGCCGATCTCGTTCATTTTGGTTGCCTGGGCACGCATCAGCGACCCGCGCATACCCACGACAACAACTTCCTCAATCGTGGTACCAGGCTCCTGGTCCTGCGCAATACCGACGGTGGAGTGAAGTGCTGAGGCCACTGCAACAGAGAGCAATGCCGGCCTGAATAGCTGGTGATTCTTCATTTATTCTGTATCCCCGCGAATAATTTTTATCAAATAACGCCGTAAGTGGCGTCGCACAGAGGGTCTGCGATTTTGCGCAACCGATTGCATCCTAGTGTGCAATCGATAGCATGTCAAACCAATACAGGTGGTCAAAACTGGTACAAATTGGGTTTCAGTTCGGCCCCGAGGTCTGACAAATGCGCTCAGATGCCATCGCTGAACGCAATGGCGCCAGGCAAAAGCGCCAGAATTACACCTTGGCTGCGCGACTGCTTTCTCGAACGATCAGACGAGCCGGAAGGCGCGTGTCTGAGACTTTGTCTCCGTTGATCATGGCAATGAGCCCGTTCACCAGCGCCTCACCAGCAGTGCCAATGCTTTGACTCACCGTCGTCAGCGGAGGGCTGGTAAACGCTGCAAGGCCAATATCGTCGTACCCCGTTACCGCCACGTCATCGGGGACCCGCAGCCCATAATTTTTCAGGGCAGCAACCGTCGCCATCGCCATCACATCCGACAGGCAGACGACCGCATCAAAGTCGGAGCGTCGTTTGAGCAGTTCTTCGATCGCCACCTGGGCCTCTTTCATACTGAACGGTACGTCAAAGTGAAGTTGGGGGTCGAACTTCATGCCCCCCTCCGCCAGCGCCGCCTTGTACCCCTCAAAGCGAGCTTCAAGCTCCGGGTTGTCCACGCCCCCAAAGAAAGCGATTTTTTGACGTCCGGTCTCGATCAGTTCGCGGGTGACCATCTTGCCACCTTCGAAGTTATCAATACCGACAACCGGATAGCGCTTGGAGGGAACACTTTGCCCCCAGACAATAAAGGGCTTGCCACTGTCAGCGAACGTATTGAGTCGGTGGTGCTGCCGCTCCTGCCCAACAATGATCAAACCGTCGGAGCGCCGCGCGATGCGTGCAATTGTCTCTTCCAGATTCTCTGCATACGGCGTATGGGACAACAGCAGATCGTAATCCTGGGCCGCCGACGCGTCGGCAATAGCTCCCAGCATCTCCATAAAGAACAGATCAGACATGTGCTGGCGAGAACGCATGTCGATCATCAGCACAACCGAGATGACGTGCGTCCGCTGGAGTCGCAGATCCCGCGCGCGACGGTTCACAACAAAACCGTGGGCCTGGGCCAGTTCCTTGACCTTGCGCCGAGTCTCTTTGCTGATCCGGGGATTGTCATTGAGTGCGCGAGAAGCGGTCGATCGGGAAATCCCGGCCAGATTCGCCAAATCCTGCAAACTCGTTACTCGTTCCACATCCGTCACGGGCATGTCCGTAAACCTATTGCTGCCGAGATTTCATAGAGGGCACGCAATTTCGCATGCCAGAATATAATGCAATCGATTGTAGCATGGGCTAATCTAGCGTCAGCTACCGGTTGCGCGTCGCAGCCGACCAGTCCGGAAACGAGCCGACAAGCACCAAGACAAGCACCAAGACAAGCACCAAGATTAACCTGGGCTGGCGGTGATGTTTGCGCGACTCAACCGCTCAAAATAACTACTCGACTGAAAACATCGCTATGACTGTTGCCGTTCTGGGCGAAGCCCTTATCGATATGATCGCGGATGGGGCGGGAAGCTACAGCGCCCATCTGGGTGGATCCCCTTTCAACGTTGCCATAGCGCTGGCACGCCAGGGCACCAACGTTTGCTACCTGTCCCCGCTCTCAGACGACAACTTCGGCGACCAGCTGCACCGCGCGTTGAGCGAAGAGAAAGTGGCGACGCCAGTTAAGCGTCGCTCACGCTGGCCAACCTCCATCGCCATGGTGACCATCGATGCGCAGGGGCAGGCCAGCTATCGCCTCTATCGGGAGGGGGTTGCCGACAAAGACACCAGCGTCGAAGAAGTGATCGAGAACCTGCCTGACGACATTACGCTGTTCCACAGCGGCTCGCTGGCGCTAACGCCGAGTCAGTTACCCAGAATAAAAGGCATCTTCAGTTATCTCCGCGAGCGTGGGGTCCCAATCAGCATCGACCTGAACATTCGCGAACGCGCCAGCTATGACCTGGAGAAATATCTTCAGGGTGTGCGAAGCCTCTTACCTCTCGTTGATATCGTAAAAGCGAGCGACGAGGATCTGGACGTATTCGCCCTGAGTGATGATCCCCAGACAACGGGAAAACGGTTTCATCAGGAAATGGAGGGCGGATTGTTAGTCCTTACGCGGGGTCAGCATGGCGCCTCAGTATTCTCGGGCAGCGACGTCATCACCGCACCGGCGTATCCGGTTACCACCCTCGCCGACACCGTGGGTGCGGGCGACACCTTCCACGCAGCCTTCCTTTCGTCCCTATTGCTACGGGGCGCACTGTCCAGCGGAGCCAAAGATTGGGACTCGGCCGGTCTGGTCGAGGCAATCAACTTCGCCGGTGCTGCTGCAGCAATCAACGTCTCCCGCGAAGGCTGCTCTCCTCCTACCAGAGATGAGGTTGTGGACCTGCTCGGGCGCACCCATCCCTAGGCCAGACTGAACGGACTCGTCGCTGGCGACGTCCAACCTCAATCCCAACCCCAACCCCAACTCCAACTCCAATTCCAACTGTCGCAAGCGCGACAGAAATCGCGCCCGCGCGCACCTATGCTGTTCCCTCACGCTGAACAAAAACAGCTACTGCCCGAGCAAAGGATAACAATATGAATGGAGCACACTCCCTGTTGCAGGCCCTGGAGAAGGCCGGCGTCGACACCTGTTTTGCCAACCCCGGCACCTCAGAAATGCAACTGGTGGCGGCGATTGGAGAGAGCGACTCGGTACGACCGATCCTCTGTCTGTTCGAGGGCGTCGTAACCGGCGCGGCCGATGGTTACGGTCGCATGGCGGACAAACCCGCCACGACGCTGCTGCACCTTGGCTCGGGATTCTCCAATGGCATGGCCAATCTGCATAACGCCCGGCGCAGCGGTTCGCCCATTGTGAACATCGTGGGGGATCACGCGGACTACCACCTGCAATACGATGCGCCCCTGACCAGCGATTTGCCGGGCCTGGCGACCTGGGCCTCACACTGGACCAAGGTCGCGCAGTCGCCCCATGACCTTGCCACATCCGGCATCGAGGCGGTAAATGCTGCCATGGCAGGCAACGGCCGTATTGCCACACTCATCGCCCCGGCCAATCATGCCTGGGACGCGATCGAGGGCAGCGCCGAGCCTGATAACGCCGACGCCGATGTACCCTGCACCGAAGACGTCCTTGCCGACGTGGCAGCCAAACTGCAGAACGGTCGGCGTACCGCGCTGTTCCTGGGTGGCCGGGCCCTGCGCGAAGACACGCTCGAAACCCTGGGCGCCATTGCTGCCTCGACCGGCGCGGACCTCTGGTGCCAGACCTTCCCCGCCCGTCTTCAGCGCGGCGCGGGGCGCGTGCCCGTACAACGCCTGCCCTACTTTGCAGAGCAGGCCTGCGAAGCCCTCGCGCCGTACGAACAGATGATCCTGGTAGGCGCGCAAGCGCCGGTCAGTTTCTTCGCCTACCCGGGTAAAGAAAGCTGGTTGGCCCCCCAGGGCTGCGACATCACGACGTTGGTGACGGCGGAGCAACCCATCGAAGAGGCCACGCAGCGCCTGGCCGAGCGCATTCCAGCGCTGCAGCAGGCTGCCACCACACCCCGGGTCAGCCCTGACCTGGAAGCCGGACCGCTGACACCGGCGGCCATCGGACAGATCATGAGCCGGCACATGCCTGCGCAGACCATCGTGTCTGACGAAGGCGCCACCTGTGGCCTGCAGATCTATGCCGAAACCGGCGCCGCCGAACCCCACGACTGGCTGACGCTGACCGGTGGCGCCATCGGCCAGGGCCTGCCCGTTGCCCTGGGCGCGGCGATTGCCTGCCCCGAACAGAAGGTGATTGCACTGCAGGCCGATGGATCGGCCATGTACACAATCCAGGCGCTGTGGACCATGGCTCGCGAGGATGTCGACGTCACGGTGGTCTTGCTGAACAACCGCAGCTACGCAATCCTGAACATCGAACTCCAGCGCGTCGGTGCCGGCACGCCCACGCCCAAGACCCTGTCGATGCTTGACCTGTCGAACCCGAACATGGATTTTCAATCCATGGCCGCGTCACTGGGCGTCACCGCCCATCGCGCCACGACCGCCGAAGAGTTCGAAACGCAGTTCGGCGAGGCGATGCGGCAGTCGGGCCCCGTGCTCATTGAGTGTATGGTCTGAATCTGCGCGTAGAGAGTATGACCCCCATGGACAAGCCGATTATCGTCACCGCTCGCGAATTCCCCGAAGCATTGCAACAGCATCTGCAGAATCTGGGCAAGCTACGCACTTACGATCCGCAGTCCCCCGAGGCCAGCCTGGACGGTGCCCGCGTCTGGCTTGGCACGGCCGTTGATCCGGTGCCCGCCGAAACCATCGCCCGCTTCCCCGAATCCCTCGGTCTGATCGCCAATCTGGGCGTGGGTACCGACAACGTCGATTTGACCGCCGCCGCCGCAGCGGGCATACAAGTCAGCAATACGCCCGTCGTCACCGAAGACACGGCGGATCTCACCGTTGCCCTCATCCTCGCCACGTGCCGCCGCCTCAACGAAGCCGAGCAAGCCCTGCGTAAGGATGACTGGGCCGCAGGCGCGTCGATGCTTGGCCGTCGCGTCCACGGCGCCACACTCGGCATCGTGGGCTTTGGTGCCATCGGTCAGGCGGTGGCAAGGCGTTCCGCCGGCTTTGCCATGAACGTGCTTTACCACGGCCCCCGTCGCAAACCCGAGGGCGAGGCAGACACCGGCGCCAGTTACTGCGAGTCCCTCACTGACCTGCTCGCCCAGTCTGACATTGTTTCGCTGAACTGCCCGCTGACCGATGCCACGCGCCACCTCATGAATGCCGACACACTGGCGGCCATGAAACCCGGCGCCATCCTCATCAACACGGGGCGGGGACCGCTGGTCCACGAAGCAGCACTGGTGGCTGTGCTTGAGAGCGGCCACCTCGGCGGTGCGGGCCTCGACGTATTCGAATTCGAACCGTCCGTGACGCCGGCCCTGATGGAACTGCCGAACGTAACGCTGCTACCGCATATTGGCAGCGCCACGGCGCAATGCCGCTCCGAGATGGTAGCCCGCGCGCTGGGCAATATTCACTCGTTCCTGGAATCCGGAACCGTGACGGACCCCTGCGTTACTCTGCAACCGAACTCCTGAGAGACACCGCCATGAGTATCTTCGACGTCGTACCAATTTCTGTAGATGACTATGAACGCCGGGCACGGTGGCGACTGCCCCGCTTTCTCTATGATTACGCCGCCGGCGGCGCCAACAACGAAGAGACGCTGAGCGCCAATCGCAACGACTTCGCGCAGATTACCCTGCGCCAGCGCGTGATGCGTGATGTGTCCGAAGTCAGTACCGCGACCACCCTGCTGGGACAGCAGGCGGCCATGCCGGTTGCGCTGGCCCCCGTGGGCATGGCGGGTATGTACGCCCGGCGTGGCGAAGTGCAGGCCGCAAAGGCGGCCGAAACGGTCGGAATCCCCTTCACGGGATCCACCATGGGCGTGTGTTCCATCGACGAAATCAACGCGGCCACCACCAGCCCGAACTGGTTCCAGCTCTACATGCTGCGCGATCGTGAATTTGTGCAGGAGATGCTGCAGCGCGCCTGGAATTCAGGAACGCGCACGCTGGTATTCACCGTGGACCTGGCGGTGCCCGGCGCACGTCTGCGTGACTTTCGCAACGGCATGATCGGCGGAGGCTGGCTGGGCAAGGCCTCGCAACTCGCGCAATTGGCCACCAGCCCCGGCTGGGCCTGGGACGTGGGCATCAACGGTAAACCGCATTTTCTCGGCAATCTGTCGGGACGTGTCGCGGACGCCAAGGACCTCAACAGCTACCGTGACTTTGTCGAGTCCCAGTTCGATCCGACAGTGACCTGGGACGACATTCGCTGGCTACGCGATCAGTGGCAGGGCAAGCTGTTAATCAAAGGCGTACTCGAAGCCGACGATGCGCGTGCGGCCATCGACTGCGGCGCCGAAGGCGTTGTGGTATCCAACCACGGTGGTCGGCAACTGGACGCCGTGGCCTCGGGCATCCGTAAACTACCCGAGGTCGTCAAAGCACTGGACGGTAACGGCGAGGCGTACATCGACGGCGGGGTGCGCAACGGCATTGATGTGGTGCGCGCCGTCGCCCTGGGTGCCCAGGGCGTGCTGATGGGCCGACCCTGGCTCTATGCGCTGGCGGTGCACGGCGAGGCTGGCGTTCGTAACCTGCTCGGCGTGTTCCAACGGGAGATTGCCATTGCCCTGGCCCTGACCGGCGTCAACAGCATGGGCGAGCTGAATGAGGATGCCATCGACCGCCAGCCCCTGGCATAGACGGCCAGACAGAAGGATTACTGCGCCCCGTACACCGCCGCCACGGAGTCCGTGCCGGCCAATTCGCCGTAGCGCCGTTCAAGCTCGGGCAGGTCAATGACACGGATCTTGCCATAGTTGAGCGAGATCAGCTGCGCCGTCGCCAGCTGCTGTAACTCCTTGTTCACGGTCTGGCGCGAGGCGCCGAGCATCTGCCCCAGACCTTCCTGCGATATGGGAATATCACTCTCTGACGCAGTCCCAGGCGAGCTGTAGGCCAGGCGACACAGGGCGACCGCCAGGCGCTCGCGCAACGACAGACCCCGGGATTCAATCAACATGCAGTAGGCCAGGCGCGTGCGCAGCGCGAGCATGCGCATGAGCGAATCCTTGAACTCGGAATACTTTGCACAGAGCGCTTCGAAATCGCTGCGCTTCCACACCAGTATCGTTAAATCGGTCATTGCGATAGCGTGGCTGACCCGGGGCAGACCGTCGATCATGCCCATCTCGCCGAAGCAGTCACCGTCATGGAGTTCCAACGGAACCATTTCACGACCACCCGGCGTGTAGGTGCAGAGCTTTACGCTGCCCGAGACGATCTTGAACCACTCCCGGGGTTCCTCACCCTGACGATAGATGGTCTCGTTCTTGGGCAGCTGACGCTCCCGCGCCCGCGCAAACAGATCGTCGCGAACCGGGTCGGACAGGTTTTCGATCAGGTCATGAAGGTGGGGAATAGGCTGCATGAATTGCCGCGTCCGCTGACTCGTCGGTTGTAATCATTTATACGACGCCAAGGAGTCTAGCATGGCGACAATCGCGGGGAGCAACGGCCCGGTACGCACCGTACACCCATAAAAAAACCGCCGACGGGCCCCTGGCTCGCCGACGGCAGTACCGATCGGATGCCGCCAGCGTATGCCAGCGGCGGCCCTTGTCGCTTACATCAGAAGCGGTAGGTACCCTGCACAGAGTAGGAGCGCAGACGGATCAGCGAGTTGAAGCCGTTACCCGGCACCAGCGGCTGGTCGTTGTTGTTGTAACCGACTTCTTCGTCGGTCAGGTTGCGGCCGATCAGGGCGACTTCCCACTTGCCGGTTTCGCTACCGACGCTCAGGCGCGCATCCACCATGGTGAAGCTGTCCTGATAGCCGATCAGCGGATCGAGGTCACCGACGGTGGCAAACTCGTCGGAGTAGTTCACGTTGAGGATCGCGCGCAACTCCATGGAACCACCAATGGCCACGGAGTAATCTGCATTCAGATTGAACGCCACTTCGGGTGAGAACTGCGTGTTGTCGCCCGACGCGTCACGGAAGCCCGCGTTACAACCCGGTGTGAACTCGGGGTGCGAGGGATCGACCTGCTGGCTTGCCCAGCACGGTGCGGTATCCCACTTGTCGAACACTGAATCGAGGAACGAGGCCGACGAGCTGAGAATCAGGTTGTCCGTCGCCGCCCACTGCAGGTCGAACTCCACACCCTGAGACAGGATCTCTGCCGCGTTGACCACCACGAAGCCGGTCGCACCGTCAAAAATACTTACCTGGCTGTCGCTGATTTCGTTGCGGAAGATCGCGCCGTTCAGGCGCATGGCACCGTCGAGCAGCGTGGTCTTGAAGCCGAGCTCGTAGGCCAGTGCCTCTTCTTCTTCGTACTCAAAGAGATCGGCGCGCACCGTGTCGGACTCTTTCAGGAAGCGCGCGTCAAAGCCACCGCCCTTGATACCCGTAGAGATCGTGGCGTAGACCAGGGTTTCGGCGCCCAGGTCGTACTCGAGGTTGGCATACCAGTCCACAAAGTTCTCGTTGCGCTTGCGACCGACGAACTGGTGCTCGTAGGTACCCAGGAAACCCGTGTCGTTCCACACGCCCGCATCAACGGCAGCGGCCACCGGGGCGAGCTCCTGCTCGAAGCGGTCGTATTCCGCCGCCGTATCACCGTAGGCGAAGGTTCCCGCGGGGGCCCCAACCGCCGAGCTGAAGTCCCAGCCACCGGTGAAGCGCTTGTCGAGCTGACGATCCACGGTTTTTTCTTCGTCGGAGTAACGCAGACCGAAGGTGCCTCGCAACGTGTCGGTAAACGTATAAGTCAGCGAGCCGAAGACCGCGAACGTCGTCTGCTCCTGGTCAAAGTCGTAGTCCCGCGTCACGTTCGGCGCGCCGAACGCCGCTGTACCGAAGGCTTCTTTGGAACGGTAGTACAGGTCCGCCTGCTGTGCGTAGGCCCCCACGATGTACTCCAGCTTCTCACCCGCAGGTGATGCCAGGCGGATTTCCTGACTGTACTGATCGTAGTCCTCGATGGCGTCGACCTCGATGAAGGGCAGCGCCGAGAAGTCACAGTCGCAGATGTCGCGGTAGTCGTAGGACGCATAACCCGTCAACAGGGTCAGGGTGTGATCGCCCAACGCAATTTCGACGTTGAGGTGCGCCACATCCATCTCGTTGTCGCTGCCCTCTTCCTTGTTCGGGAATCCGGGCACGCCAGCGGGCACAACACCGATCGCCGCCAGGATCGCGCCACCATCGTTGATCACGGCACGCTCATCATCCAGCTCCTCAATGCCGTCGCCACCCGTGGCGTAGGCAACAGACGCACGGGTCAGGGCCGTCAGCTGCGCAGCGCCTGCGGTGTAGGGGGGCACGCCAACGCGACCGAGCTGGGTGATGGACTCTTCCTGTTGAAACTCGCTGTGTTCGTACTTGGCGTTCACCCGCACGTTGTCTGACGCATCCCACTCCAGGGACAGACGCAGGGTCTCGTCCTCGCGCCCGGGCGCATCGTTACCCGTCATCACGTTCTCGAGGTAACCGTCGAGCTGGTAGTTGCGGTAAGCGATACGGCCACGCAGGTTGTCCGTGAGCGGTCCCGAAATCACCGCGTTGACTTCCTGCTCTCCGTCCGAGCCATACAGGCCCTGCACGGAACCTTCGAATTCTTCCGTCGGGCGCGCCGTGTGCACGCTCAGGGCACCACCTATGGTGTTCTTGCCAAAGAGAATACTCTGGGGACCACGCAGTACCTCGATGCGATCCAGATCCATAAAGGGAGCGCGAGACAACTGGTGGCGGCCCATGAATACGCCGTCGTGGAACGTCGCCACGGACTGCTCGATACCCTGGTTGGCACCACCGGTACCCACGCCGCGAATGAAGATGAAGTTACCGATGGGATTCTGGGCAACGGTGACCGCAGGCATGTTCATGGAGAAGTCCTCCATTTTGGTGATCGCCTGCTCGTTGATCTTGTCGCCGCTCATCGCAACCATGGAGATCGGCACATCCTGCATCGACTCAGAGCGTTGCTGCGCAGTGACCACGACTTCTTCGAGCACCTGGGCCGTGGCGATGGATGAGAGACCTGCGGTAACCAGGGCGGCGGCCATGGGCCTGAGAATGAAGCGGTTTTTCATTATATTCTCCTCGTAAAACAACCGTTTGGAACGGAATAGCGGACGCAATGAGCGGTGGTTTACCACCCAAAAACGGCGCCAGTGTAGGGCGCTGGCGGCCGCAACAATGTCAAAAAGGCGACACAGGGGAATTTTGCGTAGCGGGCACAAATGCCGTCAGCGATTTGCGGCTTTGTCGCCTACCTGACAGATATCAGATATCTCATTGGGCAAGCTGATGACCATCGTCTGCAACAATCCATTTTACGGAGCGACCATCCATGCTGAGCGAACAACAACGACAAGAAATAGCTGAAGACATTTTTCGCTGCTTCGAAGAGAAGACCCAACGCGGCCTGCTGACCAAGGCCTACCCTGACATCGAAACGGAAGACGCCTACCGCATTCAGGAGAAAGTGGTCGCGAGCCATCTCGCGAATGGCAGAAGCATCAAGGGCTACAAGATCGGCCTGACCTCCAAACCCATGCAGGAGATGGCCGGGACCACGGAACCGGACTTTGCCGCCATTCTCGACGATATGTTCATCGACGAATCTGCCGAGACGCCGCGCGCCGACTGGCAGATGCCCCTGGTAGAGATCGAACTGGCCTTTGTTATGAAAGAGCGCCTGGCTGGACCGGGCCTCAACGTGGCCGATGTCATTCGCGCGACGGACTTTGTGCTGCCGGCTATCGAGGTCGTGGATTTTCGCGTGGCCATGGAGCCCGGTATGGATGTGCGTGACACGATTGCGGACCTCGCCGCCGTGGGCGGCGTGGTGCTGGGGGGCAACCCCATGCGTCTGGAAGACATTGATGTACGCAATGTCGCGGGCACGCTGTCGATCAACGGTGAGGTGCGTGAGCAGGGCGTGGCTGATGCGGTGCTGGGCAACCCCCTGACCGCCGTGGTCTGGCTCGCGAACAAGCTCAGCGCGTTTGACGTGGCCTTTGAGCCCGGCGATGTGATTCTCAGTGGCTCGTTCCTGCGCGCCCTGCCCGTGAATGCGGGTGACCGTGTGGTGGCGGAGTTCGACAACGGCTTTGGGCGTGTGGGCATCGACTTTACCTGACGGTGTCTTAACAACCCGTTCCCGAACAATCCTTCCCTAAGCAAAAAGGACCATCACCATGCTCAACACTGCCCTGAAAAAGTGGCGCGACGGCGAGAAGTCCGTGGGCGCGTGGAGCAACCTGCCAGACATTCACTGCACTGAACTGCTGGCTCGCTCCGGCTTCGATTGGATCTGCTTTGACCTGCAACACGGTCTGATGGACTACAGCGACCTGACCCGATTGCTGCCGGCACTGGCCGCGCAGCCGATCACGCCACTGGTGCGGGTCGCCAGCAATCAGTCGGACCAGATTGGCAAGGCCCTCGACGCCGGCGCCCAGGGCGTGATCGTTCCCATGGTCAACAACGTGGATGGAGCCCAGGCCGCCGTGGATGCCTGCCGCTACCCTCCCGAAGGCAACCGGTCCTGCGGCCCTATGCGCCCGTTGTTACTCGAAGGCATGGCTTACCTCGCCGAGGCGAATGGCCAGATCGCCTGCCTGGCGATGATCGAAACCCAGGCCGGTCTCGATGCCGTGGAAGAAATTGCGGCAATACCTGGCATCGATGGGCTGTTCGTGGGTCCCGTTGACCTGTGCTTTGGCCTGGGCATTGCCCCCGGTGATTTTGCTCATGAGAAATTCACAGGCGCCCTCACGCGAATCCTTGAGGCCTGTAAAACGCACGGCAAGTTCGCCGGCATGTTTGGTTACTCGCCGGAACTGGCCATGCAGGCCCTGGACGATGGCTTTGCTTTTGCGTCCCTGGGCACCGATATCAGCTTCTTCAGAGAAGGCATTGTCAACGGCCTGCATCGGGCAGGTATTGGCGGCGCAGACGGCGAATCTGCGCCAAAGGCCGGGTACTGAAACACCCCGCTCAGGGAGCGGGGCCGCACCGGCCTGACAAACATCCCCCGTGCTTCGGGATACACGAGCATCTTGCCATCACGGCGCGGTGGTACCCGACCCGGCGCCACGCTGATCCTTGTACAGTCGATTTGCCTCATAGAGGGTGTACTGGCGTATCGCTTCGGCATCATCCTCGTCGAGGTACTGCTCGAAACCGACCATGCCAAGGGCACTGCGCCGCCCTCTCAGTACAATCTCGTCCCAGTTCTCATGTACCTGCTCGTTCGCATAGCGAAGATCGGGCGTGAGACCGCCAGTGCGCATGCCATCGGCATGGCAGTAGCTGCAGTGACGCTGGTAAATCGTCCGTCCGTGATCAATCACCTCGGCGCTTGCAGTTACAGGAGCCGGCTCGGGCAACGTCCGCTGCCGATCCGGCACCGGTGGCAGCTGCGCATCACCTCCGAGCTTGAAGACCAGTACCCGCGACAGGTTGGGAATCTGCCAGTGGTGTACCAGCGCCCCCGCTTCGGCCGCTGCACCACCACCGAAGCCCACCGCTACGGCAATGTACTGCTCCCCATCCAGGGCATAGCTGATCGGTGGCGCCATGGCGAGGGTCTGGGTGTCGAAGCTCCACAGCACCTCGCCGTTGGTGGCGTCCATCGCGCGAAGCTCGGCGCGACCGTTACCCTGAAACACCAGGTCACCCGCTGTGCTCAACACGCCGCCACCCAGGGGGCGATCGGTTTCGCCGGTCCACACCGCTTTGCCCTGCACGGGGTCCCAGGCAACAAGGTGGCCTGTGTAGGTCTCGTCGAGGACCTTGTCGAGCGTGGCATTGGGAATATCTGGCAGCACATTGCCCGAACGATCAAAGCCAACGTTCCAATAACCGGCTTTTGGCGTGCGGTCTTCGCTGCGCGTCGGCTCCAGGAACCGGATCGGAATATTCATGGTGGGCAGGTATACCAACCCGGTTCGGGGACTGTAGGACATGGGATGCCAGTTGTGGCCACCCGCATTGCTCGGCAGGCTGACGTTCTCACCGTCAAAGACCCGGGCCATGGGCGTTTCGATGGGACGACCCGTTTGCATATCAACACCGGTCGCCCAGGTCATCTGCGTAAAGGCATCCGCCGACAACAGTTCACCGGTTTTACGATCGATGACGTAGAAGAAACCATTCTTCGGCGCCTGCATCAGCACCTTGCGCGTCTCACCGTCGAGCTCGAGTTCCGCCAGCATAATGTGCTGCACCGCCGTGTAATCCCAGGTTTCCCCTGGGGTTGTCTGGTAGTGCCAGACGTACTCACCGGTATCGGCATCAAGGGCCACGATGGACGCCAGAAACAGATTGTCGCCACCCTCGGGGCTGCGCAACCTGGCATTCCAGGGTGAACCGTTACCCACGCCGATGTAGATCAGATTCAGCTCCGGATCGAACACGATGGAGTCCCAGACGGTGCCACCACCGCCCCACTTCCACCATTCGCCAGTCCAGGTTTTGGCCGCCTCCTTCATGATGTCAGACTCAAAACCGTCGGCCGGATTTCCGGGCACGGTGTAAAAGCGCCAGGCCTGTTCACCGGTCTTGCGGTTGTAGGCCGACACGTAGCCGCGAACACCGAGCTCCGCGCCACCATTACCGATAAGTACATTGTCGCCGGCGATCGCCGGCGCTCCCGTGATGGTGTAGGACTGTTCCCGGTCCGTCGTCTGCTTATCCCACAGTACGCGCCCATCGTCGGCATCCAGGGCCACAAGACGCCCGTCGTAGGTGCCCACAAAAATGCTGCCGTCGGCATAGGCCACCCCACGATTCACCGCATCGCAGCAACCTTTGGCGAGAAAAGACCTGGGAACCTTCGGATCGTAGAACCACTTCAGTGCTCCCGTGCGTGCATCGAGGGCATACACCATGGACCAGCTGCTGGTGACGTAGAGCGTGTCATCGATCATCAGGGGCGTGGCTTCTACACCGCGCCGGGTGTACATATTGAAGGACCAGGCCAGGCCCAGGTCCTTCACGTTCTCGCGATCAATCTGGTTGAGCGCAGAAAATCGCTGCTCCCCGACGTCATTGCCATGCAAAACCCATTGGGTATCTGCAGGCGTATCGGTGGCCATCGCCGCATTGCCGACGAGGCCAATGCCCATGAGGCCGATGATAAAACCGCGAAACGCCCTACGCCCAACCATTAGAACTCCACGCACGATCCATGCTCCTTGTGTTTCTTAGAATGATAATCAAACAGGTGCGCGCCCGAAGGTCAGCTACCTCCCTTCTCGGCTTCATTGGGCCAGTGCACCGAACCGCTGTGCGTTACCGCACCGCGCGTGGCGGGGCCAACGCTGGCGACATATTTCTCGGCATAGCCTCCTCGCACGATCTGCTTCAGCTCGCGTTCGGGGCGTTGCATACGCCGGGTTTCGAGCACCTCATCGGCAACGTCCAGCGTGACAGAGCGATCACTCAGATCGATCTCGATGGGATCGCCGTTCTCTACCAGGCCAATCAGGCCGTCAGCGGCGGCCTCGGGCGTGACGTAACCCACGCAGAAGCCGCGGGACGCGCCAGAAAATCGGCCATCGGTGATCAGCGCCGTGGATTCCCCTTTGCCCATGCCGTACAGCAAGGCGGTGACGGTCACGAGTTCGCGCATACCCGGTCCACCCACGGGGCCCTCGTTGCGAATCACCAGCACCTCGCCATCGTTGATATCGTCCGCGACGACGGCCTGCAGGCATTCTTCTTCGCATTCGAAGACACGGGCGGGACCGCGGAAGTTGGTCCGCTCGATGCCGGCATTCTTGATGACCGCGCCACCCGGGGCGAGATTGCCGCGCAATACGCTCAAACCCCCGCTGGTCGAACGTGGTTCGTTGATCGACACCACGACCTTACCGTCGGGAGCAGGTGCATCTGCCAGCGCGTCGGCCAGCGTCTCGCCACTCAGGGTGAGGCAATCGCCATGTAGAAAACCACCGTCGAGCAATTGTTTAAGGATGACCGGCACGCCGCCGACCTCATACAGATCCGAGACCAGATAGGGACCCGACGGACTCAGGTGGGTGATCAACGGCGTGCGTTCAAACACCTTAGCCACATCGTCAATCGTGAATTCGATGCCCGCTTCATTGGCGATGGCCGGAATGTGCAAGGCCGCATTGGTGGAGCCGCCCGTGGCCGCAACTGCGGCACAAGCGTTCTCAAGGCTCTTGCGTGTGAGCAGGTCACGAGGCAGCGGGAAGTTGTCGGTCACGGCCTTCATCAGCGTGCGTCCCGCCTGGCGGGCTACGGCCTGACGCTGTGAGTAAACTGCCGGTATCGAGCTGGACCCGAGCGGTGCAAACCCCAGTACCTCGGCAATCATGCCCATGGTATTGGCGGTGAACTGTCCCGCGCAGCAGCCCGGTGCGGGCCAGGCTTTGCGTGAGACGTCTTCCAGTTCCTCTTCGGTGCTTTGCTTCGCGATGAGTTTGCCGGTGTACTCCGCCACCGTTTTCACCTCAACCGGCTCATCCTTGTAGCGACCGGGAAGCGCAGGGCCACCGTTCATAAAGGCTCCGGGCACGTTCAGGCGCACCAGCGCCATCAGCATGCCGGGAAAGTTCTTGTCGCAGGCACCCACGCAGAACAAACCATCGTACTGATGGGCGCGCATGACAATCTCGATGCTGTCGGCGATCACCTCGCGCGACATCAACGAAAAGTGCATACCCGAGTGTCCGTTCACCAGACCGTCCGAAACCGAGATCGTGGTGAATTCCCGAGGCGTGCCGCCGCTGCGATAGATGCCGCGGACAACATGCTCCGCAATCGTAGAAAGCTGCGTGTTGCAGGGGCTCATTTCACCCTGGGTGGACACAACGCCAATAAAGGGCTGAGCGATATCTTCGTCATCCAGACCCATCCCCCGCAGAAAGGATCGAGCGGCAGCTTTTACAGGGCCGACTTTCATGACCTCGGATCGAAAGCGGCGTTTGCGCGTATTCTCAGTGCTCATGATTCACTCCTGAATTCGTCTGGCGTGGCTGCGCAATGCATTCAGCTACTCTGCTTGAGCGTAAAGTCGAGCAGTTTGCTGGCACGACCCTTGTAAGGCGGCATGAGTAGATTCATCGCGCGAAGCGGTCCCTGGTAAAACACCGGGCGTTGCTTCGAGAACGTGAGGAATCCTTCTTTACCGTGGTAGTGTCCCATCCCGCTATTGCCTACACCACCAAAGGGCAGGTCGTGCAGCGCGGCATGCAGCAGACCGTCGTTCACCGACACACCACCAGACATCGTGTTGTTGATGTACCAATCCGCCAATTGCTTGTCTTTGGTATAGACGTAGAACGCCAGAGGACGCGGCCGGTCTTCGATGTATTCAACGATCTCCGCCGGATCACGGTAGGTTTTAATCGGCAGCAGTGGACCAAATACCTCGCGCTGCATGATCTCCATCTCGTCGTTCACATCGAGCACGATGCGCGGCGCCATGAGACGGGTCGACGGATCAGCGTCCCAACGATCAAAAACGTCAACGATACGGGCACCCTTCTCGCGAGCGTCTTCCAGCGTCGCATGCAAACGGTCCCAGGAGCGTTGATCGATGACGGCGGTGTAGTCACCATTGGCGGGATCGGGGTACCGCTGTTGCGCGACGCTGCGCGCGGCGGCCACGAATTCGTCAACGGAGCCCTCAGGCAAAAAGAGGTAATCCACGTTCGTGCAGATCTGTCCCGCATTGAACAGCTTGACCCACATGATGCGCTCGGCCGCCGTTTTAAGCGGATAATCGGGGGCTACAACGGTGGGAGACTTGCCCCCCAGCTCCAGCGTCACCGGCGTCAGGTTCTGGGCACAGTTCGCCATCACCGCTTTACCCGTGCGGGGCGAGCCCGTGAAGAACAGATGATCGAAGGGCAGCTGCGTGAATGCCGGGCCGCGACCACCGCCGTCCTCAAAGAATGCGAGCTTGTCTTCGGGCAGGTACTTCGGCGCGATCGACTTGAGCAGCTGCACCGTGTTCTCGGAATTCTCGGACATCTTCACCATGGCGGTATTGCCCGCTGCAAAGGCCGCTGTCAGGGGCGCAAAGGCCATGGAGATGGGGAAGTTCCAGGGCGCCACAATGCCAACGACTCCCAGGGGCTGGGGAATCAGGCGGGCTTTGGCCAGCGGATACTGGGTAAAGTCCAGCGGGCGTTTCTCGGGCTTCATCCAGGCCTTGAGGTGTTTGATCGCGTGCTTGGTGCCTTCCTGGTTCTGAATGAGCTCTGACAGAATCGTTTCGTGACGGGAGCGGCAGCCGAAATCCGCATTCACGGCGTCGATCAAAGCCTCACGATGATCCACCAGCATCGCGTGCAGCGCCTTCAGGTGCTCCGTGCGCTCCTGTCTCGTTGGATTGCGATGTGCCCGGAACCAGGCCTTCTGCCGTGCGAACATGGCATCGAATTCTGCGGACTGCAGATTTTCGGTGTGTACTCGATCGTTCATGTGACTTCTCCCTGAGCGTTCCCGGCGATACTAGCGGGCAGAAAGAAGCAACACTGTCAGCTTGGCGACACTGCGGTAGTCACCTTACAGAAAAGATTCCGAACTCTACGCGCTCGTGATCGATGAACCGGCGTTCATCTTCGATGGCGATATCACCCACATCGTCTCGCGCCAACTGGCGCTGACAGGCGGCGAGGTCGGGAAAATGAACTGTGACGACGCCATCCAGTGTGCTCGCCGGCAATCGGCAGCGCTCAGCGAAGGCCGTGGTCTGATCCGTGTCGGTGTGCGACTGAATGTAACTGTAGGGCGGAATCAACTGGCGCCCGATATCGGCGTGATGGTGCAACCAGTAGTGCTGAAAGTCTTCTCGCGTAAGGGTCTGTAGGCGCCGCAGTCCGTAGTAGATGCGTACCGGTCCCTGCCCCGGCAGTATCTGCAGTCGATCACCAACCACTGCGCTGGAGCGCGATGGGTCCACCTCGTCACGCACCGCACTCAGCAACGCGCTGGCGGCATCCTGCGTCTGCGCGGCATCATCGCCATGAAGCGACAGCGCCACCTCGGGCAGGTCCGCGGCGCTGTCCACTTCACCGGCGATGCTGTCACTGCCATCGCCAACATCATTGACGGACAGTTCGCTGTTAATGGTGTTATCGAGATCGTTCACCAGGCGCTGTAGCCCAGCGGCAAACTCCTGCACGCCCTGAGCTGTATCGGCACGGTAAAGAAACAGCTGGACTTCTTTGGTCCGGGACAGAACCCCAGCGTGTTGCTCGGCCATGGCGTCACTCCTTTTTAGCCGAGTATGCGCCAGTGACCGACCGATTACCCGCGCGATCTACGAAAAGATCTTGCCGGGATTCAGAATACCTGAGGGATCCAGCGCATCCTTGATCGACCGCATAAGGGCAAGCTCGGCGGGCGAACGGGAATGTTTGAGAAAGGCACGCTTCTCAAGGCCGATGCCATGTTCGGCAGACACCGAGCCACCGGCAGCCTCCAGACCTTCGTAGACCAGCGCTTCCACTGCATGCCGGTCATGGGCGGGGCCGATGCCAAGGTGCAGATTGCCGTCACCCAGGTGACCGAACACCAGTAAACGAATACCGGGAAACTGCTCCGCCAACGTCACTTCCAGGCGATCGATGTAACCCTCCATTTCCCGGATGGGCAGACTGATATCGAACACAGCGGGAGGCGCCGTGGCCTGCATCAGCGTCTCTACGTCATCGCGCATTGCCCAGAGATTCTTCGCCTGCTGCGAAGTCTGGCACACCACCGCGTCGGCGACGGTGCCTTCTTCCATAAGCGCACCGAGCAGTTCCATAAAGCGCTCTTCTTCCGCCACGGCATCGGCGCCGGACGATTCGAGCAGAACGTAATACGGGTACTGCGCTGATACGACCGCCTGATGCTTGCCCGACTCCTCGGTAAGAAAGTGATAGTGGTTGCGCCACATCACTTCAAAGGCCGAGAGTCGACCCTCAAGGTCCGTGCCCAGACGCTTCAGCAGTCGGACCACATCGGCAAAACTGTTCAGCGCCACAAATCCTGTCTGTACGGCCCGGGGCAGCGGGCGCAGCCGCAGCACGGTGCGCGTGACAATCCCCAGCGTACCCTCGCTGCCGATGAACCACTGTTTGAGGTCGTAGCCCGTATTGTTTTTGAGCATTTCGTTCATCGAACTGATGACCGTGCCGTCGGCCAGCACCACCTCAAGGCCGAGTACCTGTTCGCGCATCATTCCGTAGCGAATCACGCCATTGCCACCGGCGTTGGTCGAAATCAATCCACCGATGTTCGCGCTACCGCGAGCGCCCAGGTCGACAGCAAAAAGCCAGCCCTCGGCCTCGGCGGCCGTCTGAACCGTCTCGAGTACAGCACCGGACTGCGCGGTCAGAACACCCGCCTCGGCGTCGACGTGTTCAATAGCGTTCATGCGCTCGACCGACAGCACCACATCATCTTCGGAACAGCTGATGCCATCGACAAGACCCGTGAGTCCTCCCCAGGGCACCACCGACTGCCTCAGTTCGTGACACAGGCGCATGACCTCAGACACTTCCTGTGTCGAGGCCGGGCGGACAATCGCCCTGGCCGGACAGCTTCCCTGGCCCCAGCTTTGATTCGGGCGGGAGCGTACATCGTCGCCGGTCAGAAGCCCCTGGGGACCAACGATCTGCCGAAGACGAATCAACAGGTCGTCGGTATCGACCCCTTCAGACTGGTCGCCTTGTCTCGCCAGTGCGTTTTCCATCGTGTCTTCCTCCGCATCATCGATGCAACGTCAAGTAACGTCCGTCAGCCTAGCGGTACGCTCACACCAACACCGTCGCCAACCTTACAGTTCGGGAACGTCGATGGCCCTCTACTACTTTCATGACCTACACTGGGTGCCAAGGATCGGGGGCAGCCGGCAATGCGCGACCGCATCGACTTTGACAGCGACGCAGATAACGACGAAGACAGCGGCACACCCGTGTATGAAATCGGCCACGGACAGCTCGATACACGCACCCGGCAACTGCGCTTTGATGGTAGTAATGTCGATGTGCAACCCAAGGTCTTTGATCTGTTGTGCTATCTGGTTCGCCATCGCGACCGCGTGGTCAGCAAGGATGAGCTGTTTGACCAAGTCTGGCCGTCGGTGGTGGTCAGTGACGCCTCCCTGAGCCAGACCATCAAGCGTGCCCGCGACCACTTTCGCCAGGCTGGTTTTGACAACGACATCATCCGCACCGTCGCGCGCAAGGGCTATCAGTTTGATCACCCGGTGACGATCAGCGGCGGGGATACGACGCAAGCCGATGCACCTGTGGCATCGCGGTTGGCAAGTGACGGTCGAGTAGCTTTCTGGCGTCTTCCTCTGCTCGGGTTGGGACTACTGGTTTTGACCGGCCTGATGATCTTCTGGCCACCCGCAACTGAGCGTGCGTCGCCGGACAGCGGAGGCAGCGGCGCGGAATTGGCTGCGAATGGCGTCGCCGTCCTGCCCTTTGCGAATCTCACGCCAGATCCGGACTTCGTCTATTTCACCGACGGCATGACCGAGACCCTGATCAACAACCTCGCGACGGTACCTGGGCTGCGAGTAATCGCCCGCACATCAACGTATCGCGCCGCACGTGGTGGTGGAGATCTTGCGGTCATTGGGCGGCAACTCAACGTCGCCCAGGTGTTGAGGGGCTCTGTACAGCGTGATGGTGAAACACTCCGCATCAGCACCCGTCTTTTGCGCACAGCTGATGGCGCCCAACTCTGGTCCCATCAGTACAGTCGGTTGATGGACGACGTCTTTGCGATACAGGACGCCATTGCCGCATCCGTGGTGACAGAGATCGCGAAAATCGTGGACACGAAGCTGGTTACTCCCCGACGCACCTCCGTGGCCGAATCGGCGGCAACCGCCCAGGCTTATCGTCTTGTGCTTCAGGGGAACCAACTGCGACGCGAGGCCACAAAGACTGCGATCCCCTCGGCCGAAGCACTTTTTCGCCAGGCGCTGGATATCGCACCGGACTACACACCGGCCATGGTGCGCCTGTCTGAGGTCGTGCGCTACCGCGGTGTTACCGGCACTCTGCCCCGGGAACAAGCCTTTCGCGAAGCGCTAACCCTGGTGCAGGAGGCGGTAAAAAAAGCACCTGACAACGGCGAAGCCCAATGGCAACTCGCCGAGCTACTGCACCGTCATTTCTGGGACTTTGAGGCCGCGGAGAGCGCTTTCATCCGCGCCACCGAACTGATGCCTGGCAGCGCCGACATCTACTCGGCCTACAGCCGATTTCTGGCCAAGGCGGGAGCGACGCAGGCGGCGGTGACCGCTGCGCGCGCGGCGGCGGACATGAACCCCGCATCAGCCAACGTGCTGACCAATCTGGCACTGCGACTCATCAAGCAACGATCGCTCGACGAGGCCCGTCGCGCAATCGATGAGTTACGCGAGCTCGAGGCCAATCATGTCGACCTGCCCTGGCTGGAAACCAACTGGCACCTGCGCGCCGGAAGTGATCGCGATGCGATGCGCTGGATCACCCAGGAGGAGCTTTATTATTTGCGCCTGTCTCTGAGCGCCGTGGCCCTGTATCGCCTGGAGCGTACAGGGCAGGCCGAGAAAGCCCTGGGCGATCTCATCGAACGGGACGCCGATGGTTCCGCTTTTCAGATCGCCGAAGTCTACGCTCAGTGGGGTGATAATGATCAGGCCTTCACCTGGCTTGATCGCGCGCTTCACAATGGCGACCCGGGACTCGCAGAAATCTACTCGAGCCTGAACCTTGAGGGACTCTATAGCGACCCGCGGTTCCCTACGCTGGCCAGACGCATTGGCCTTCCTCCCCGGGAAATTGGCCACAAATAACCCAAGATAAGGGGCTTGATCGCCATGTCATGAAAAAGTCATGGCTTCGTCAGACCCCCGTCAAGCGCCGTCACGGCAACATCACGATACTCCTTCCCCAAGCCAAAGGGGCTTGCAAATCAATCGCTTGGAGGAGTAATCATGAAACGCCTGAGTATTTTCGCCTATGGCATCGCCAGCTACCTGCTGTTCTTTGTCACCTTTTTATATTCCATCGGCTTTGTCGGAAATTTTGCCGTACCCAAGGCCATCGACAGCCCCCCTTCGCTGCCCCTGGTCAATGCGCTGCTCATCGACCTGGGTCTGCTCGCGGTCTTCGCGATTCAGCACAGTGGCATGGCACGTCCTGCGTTCAAGCGTTGGCTGACGCGCTTCATACCTGAAGCGGCGGAGCGCAGCACCTATGTACTTATGTCGACAATCGCCATGGCCGCGCTCATGGCTTTCTGGCAACCGCTGGGCGGTGACATCTGGAACGTGCAGGGTACCTTGCTTGCATCAGCCCTGATCGCAGCCTATTTGGCGAGCTGGGCCCTGTTGCTGTATGCGACGTTTCTTATCAATCACTTTGATCTCTTTGGCCTGCGCCAGGTGTGGTACGCACTGCGCCGACAGCCCGTGCCCTCACTGAAGTTTGTTACCCCGGCGCTCTACCGCATCGTTCGCCATCCAATCTACGTCGGCTGGCTGGGTATCTTCTGGTTCACGCCCACGATGACGGCAACGCATCTGCTGATGGCCGTCGGTACAACGATCTACATCATCGCAGCGGTGAAGCTTGAGGAACGTGACCTGATGGCCGCGCACCCGGAATACGCACAATACCGGCGCAAGGTTCCCGCCCTGATCCCGTCATTGACCCGCCGTCTGACGCCGACTACCAAAGTCGAGGCAGCCTGAGACCGCTGCGCCGGCCGCAACGGCCGGCGCCTCCACCTTCTTGCACCCAAACAGGAGTACCCCATGAAAACGTTTCACCTTCGAACAGCGCGTTTTACGCCGATCAGTCACGCGCTGCGAAAACTCGGATTCGCCAGTCTGCTTTTCTTCACCATCAAAGGCATGTTGTGGATCGCCATACCAACACTGATCGCGCAACAACTGTAAGGCCGGATTGGCGGTGGCCATGTGTGAATCACAGTCAGCGACAGCACAACGAGAGACAATGACCTAATCCAGACCCCGCCGTGTCTGCAGGTAGGTGGCAAAGCTGCCAAGCCAGTGACTGCTCATGTAATGCATGTCGCCGAGCACCGCCTGCAAGCCAGCGTCACGGTGGACCTCTGTCAGTTTTCGCAGCGGCGCGATACGGGCATCGGTATCGGGCAATCCGCTGACAATGCCCTCGAGCATCCAGGCACGACTGATATTCAATCCGTCCAGGTGCGCCAGCTTGCCGTCGCTTGCATCCAGCACCACGCCGGGTGTCAGCCAGTTAGGATCTGTTGTCGCCGTCAGGCCGGGAAAGAAGTCCGTGAGCCACGCCGCAAAGCGCTTCTCATCGAGCACCCGACGCATCAGGTCCGCCTCAGCCAGACAGGGAGACAAGAAGTCCTGCCCCGAGGGTTCGTAGGCAATGGGACAATCCCGGTCTTTGAGATACAGCGACCTGATCCGCTCGCTCAGCAGGCGTTCAAAGCCCTGATCCTCGGCGATGCGACTCCAGTCCAGCATCAAGCCAAAGGCGAAGGCTGTCTGGCTGTGCTCCCCGGTGCGAATGGGGAAGGTCAGCTTGGGCAGCCACTGGGCAAGGTTCGTCACGACCTGGTGCTCCAGCGGCCTCAGGCTCTCGAGCCACCGCGATGCCTGTGGCAATGACGATTGTCGCAGCTCTGCCGTCAACTGCAGCAACCAGGCGACGCCATAAGGTCGCTCGAAAGACGCCATTCCCGGCCGCTGATAATTGCGCAGCTCACCAGCGATGTTCTCGGGGCTAAAGCTTTGCTCGAGCTTCGCGATGATCGTTGCGGAATTCACCGCGTCGGGACGGGTATTGAGCATCCTCACCAGCAGCCAGTGGCCGTGCACCGACGAATGCCAGTCGAAACATCCGTAAAAGGCGGGATACAGCTCGCGCGGCGGCTTCAGATCCTCATCGCTGTTCATGTAATGGGCGATCTTGTTGCTGTATTCCCTGTGGATACAGTCCAGTGCCAGACCGGTAAACACGTCTTCGTACTGCGGCTTCACGGGGGTCTCGTCGGCGAGACAGGGGTGTGCCAGGGCCAGAAAACTTGTGAGGACAGCGAGGTAATTCTTCATTGGCGACAGGCATCCAGAGGTAGTTTGAGACCCGTCCATCCTATCCCAAAGTAGTTCCGACACGGTGACTCCGGGCACGCGCCGGCCGCAGCAGCATGATCGAAGCGGCTTGTCATACAGGCAGGACGTTTTCTGCTGTTACAATTTTTCGGGCGGGCCTTGCGCGTACACGTCGGTCCTGCTGGCAGTAACTTGGCACCCTCCTCCATTGAATGGACCACAGACTGATGAAGTGTTCTTCCGCCATTGTTGGACTCGCTGGTCTCGCGCTATTGCTCGTCGCGTCGCTGCCCACCAAGGCAGATATTCCCTCGACGACGAACGACAGACCAACGCTGCTGGTGGTCCACCATGAGGTGCCGAGTATGAAACGGGTGATCGCCGACCGGCTCGAAAAAAGTGGCCATTTCCGTCTGTTGAACAGCGCTGACTTTTCAGAGCTCGCCACCATCGACGCACCGGTTTATCAGGGTGATCCCAGGTACGCGGCCTGGCGGAACCTGGGTGTGGATTATCTGGTTAGCGTGCGGGGGTTTTTCTACAGCGGCCTGAGCAACGACGACAAGAATCGCGCCAAGAACGAAATACAGTTCCAGCTACTGGACCTCGTGAACGGTCGACAACTTGTCGGCTATGACCTCTTTTCCAGCAACAAACACTATCCCTCGGTCGGGGAGTTCCTCGCCAGTGAGGTATACCGCGAACTGACGGGCAGCCAAGCGGACTTTCAGTCCCGCAGCGCCTTTTTGCGATTGCACGGCGACTCGCAGGACGCCGGTGACCTGATGGTGTTGTCTGCCAGTGGTGGTGCGAGCTCCCTGGTCAGTTCGCCCCGCCGCCTGGGCCCGATGAGCTTCTCGACCGACGGTGCGTGGCTGGCCTACCAGTCCTTCGAGTCGGG
Organism: Gammaproteobacteria bacterium; assembly: GCA_030433415.1. GTDB lineage: Bacteria > Pseudomonadota > Gammaproteobacteria > Pseudomonadales > Halieaceae > Congregibacter. The sequence continues at coordinate 33,721 of JAUIMF010000008.1, forward strand.
GCGCGGCGAGCTATTCCTACAGGAACTCAGTACCGGTCGTCGGGAAAGCCTTGCCGTGCCCACCACGCCAATAGAATCCATCGCATGGTCCCCCGACAGTTCGCTGCTCGCGCTGAGTCTTGCACAAGAGAGCCAGAGCACAATCCATCTTCTCGATCTCAATACGCGTCAACAGCAGAAGGTACGGGCCATTCCGGCAGGTCACTCCCCGGTCTGGTCTGCGGATGGGCTATCTTTGCTTTATCTCGTCGACGGTGATAACGAAGGTTCACTGCGCAGGTATCACATCAGTCGTGGCACGGTCGAGATACTGCTGACCGGGCTACCCTCAGGCCTGCATCTGTTCTCTGCACCCGGCCACGACCGACTCTATGCATTGAATAAACATGCCGTGCTGGTGCTACGGCATCGGGGAGGAAAGTTGAGAGCCGAGCACCTGTTCAATGCCGAAGGCATCATAGGCGTTCCCGCCGTTTCGCCCCATGGACACATGATGATGTACGCCGCCGCTAAGGAGGGTCGCCAGGTCATCACCACCCGAGTCCTCGATACAGGCGCCAGTTGGGACATCGGTAGCGAGGCATACAGGCTGGCGGCACCCGTCTGGGCCATGCGTGATTCTGTAACGATCGACCTGGTGAATGAGAACCGGCGCGTGCCGCCCTCCATCGATCGGCGTGTTATCGACCGACTGAAGCGTATTGCCCATCGCGCAAATAACGGCGACACCGCATCGGCAATGCTCATGGCAAAGCTCTACTCCAACAACAGACCGCAGGCCTCTGACCCGCCCGACGACCCCGAGGTGGCGTTCTATTTTACTGCCCGCGCCGCAGATAGCGGCGACACGTTTGCAGCGAAGGCGCTGGCAGAGCGGTACTACCAGGGTGACGGCGTAGCAAGAGATGTCGAACAGGCGGTGGTGTACTTTCGACGCCATGCCCAGGGCGCCTACAGCTTCAACTCCTATGAAGATCTCGCCAGAGCATTGATAGAGCTGGGCGAGCCAACACATCTTGAAGAAGCCACGCAGTGGATGAACAAAGAGATGCAGGCGCGATCGATACCGCGAAGCGCGAGCATCGTAGACGCGCAGTCCCAGTTTTTCTACCTGTACGAAGGCGGACGGCAAGCCGAAGAACGCGCCGCGCAACAGCGCAAGCGCGAACAGGAACTGGCGGCATTGACCGCAATGACCAATCGAGAACCCCTGCGCTACAACGATCTCATCATCGGCCTCTCGAGCCCCTCAGACGTGATTTCGCACTTTCGCGACGGAATCTACGACCACCATCTGAAGGGCAAATTTAGCAGGCTGTCTGTGCAGAACATTGAGCAAAGCAGTTTTCGGCCGCGGCAGGATGTTGAGATTGTCTGCCTCAACTATCGACCGCTTTACAGCACCAAGAACGTAACGGACTGCTACTTTTTTGAAAACGACGCCTTCGTAGGTTTCCATTTCGATCGCTCACAGCTCAACTGCCCTTCCATCTGTCAGTGGGGCGAGGTGGAACTGCAGAACCTGGACAAAAAATTCCAGATCGGCGCGACATTCGCTGCCACCCAGAAAGAGACCAACGGCAATACGCTGCGTCGCAAATGGCAACGCGGCGACATGAAACTCAATACACTGCGCTGGGGGCAGTTCGCGGCCCAGCAGCACAAGAACGTCGGGGGTATCAAACGTTACGATCGCACCAACTACGGGCTGCAGGCGACCCTATGTCTGTTCCCTGAGCGCCTGGAGCCCCTGCTCCAGTCCCTCGAAGCGGATCGGGGCAATTACACCTGTGACTGAATCGCCGCTCAAATCACATACAGCATACCGCCCGTCACCAGGTCGAGCAGACCGACACCGATAGCGGCCACGCCGATGGTTGCCTTGTGATTGTCGACAAGCGCCAGGCCGCGACCCAGTTTGGCTTCGAGCCTGTTTGCTGCAAGCACGCCGCCAAGCGCGAGCGCCGTTACCTGCGGAATGATGTTGGCGAACAACGCCAGGCTCAGGGTGTTCATCAGAAATCCCAGCAGACCGCACGCTGCCAGGACGATGCCGAGCACCGGCATCATGGGACCAACGAATCCATACGCCGTCTCAAGCACGGCTTTGAGTGGCGGCAGCATTCGTGCAAGTGCTTCGCGAGAAAACATCACTCCCCCCAGCAGCAGACCGAGCGTGGTCAACAGGGCAACAAAGGATCGTAGGCCCCCAAAGACCCCGGAGTTTTGACCCGCAGGCTGTTGTTGCGCGCTGTCGAGCATTTGCTGTGCCCTGGCAAGTTCGGCCTCGGCCTCAGCCATGGCGGCGGCCTGGGCCCCGGCAACTTCGGCTTCCACCGCCTTCTCTCGTTCGGCAACCTCTTGCAGATGTCGCTCATGGGCGGCGTCGCGGGCCGCGTTCTGCGCTGCGATTTCGGCTTTTCTGTCCGTCCGCTCCTGATCGCGCCGATCGCGATCGGCCTGCATCCGCGCGGCCGTGGCCTCGCGTTCGAGTCGCACAGGGTCGGGAATCCACGCAGCCGCTTCGACCCGTTCGATAGCGTCATCGCCCTGGGCTGACGCGACCGTCCAGAAGTAGCGATCAGAATTTCGGTCCTGAGACATGTGGTTGCCGGCTTCAATCTGCAGACGCCGGGACAGGCGATACTCCCGATCTTCGGGAACGAGGGTTTTGCCTGGGAATGCAAAGCTCCAGACGCGAGCGAAACGAATCGAGCCGGTCTTTTCTACCCAAACGACATCAACGGAACCGTCATGGTTCTCGAGCAGTTGGTGAAACTGGTCCTTGTTGCCAATCGCCACGTTCCCACGTCCATCGAGTCCGTCATAGCGCAGACCCGGCTTTTTGCGGTTGTACTCTGGCCGGGTGTTTTCATCCATGACCTGATCGCGGCGGAGTGTCTCTGACACATCCTGGTGCGCGATGATTTCATCGTCGGCAATCACGTAAAGTTGAATGTCGCGTTTGAGCTCACCGTCCCGTTCCAGCGCCTCCATCACGCCCATGGGCGCCTGATCGTAGTACTGAAAATACAGGTTTTTGTCTGCCCCATAGCGCAGCGCCGCATGATTCTGCCACGGCCCCTGAAGACGGTAGATACGGTAGGTGCTGGCAACGCCGCGGACACTCTCTTCGACCACATCGAACTCGATGGACTGGAACGCATCACCGCCGTAGACCGAATAGGTGATCCGGTAGGTCGCCGCCTCTTTGGGTAGATTGATCATGTCGTAGTTGTAGGTCTCATCCAGATAGAGCGCCTTGATCTGCTGTATGAGCTCGTCCCGGTCCGGGCTGTGCGAGGACACAAAGTGAAAGCGGCACCCAGGACCGCAGTTTTCTACGCTCTTTGACTGCAGGTCCTGCACGAACGCCGTCGGTACGGCATGCGCTTTACCCGCACCGGCGTCACACCCAATTGTTTCAAACAGGCGCTGATCGCGGCGCTCAAGGTAGTAGGACTTGTAGATCAGGACGCACTGGGCGTAGCGGCGGCCATCCTTTTCGATATCGAGAATAATTGGTACGCCGTAGTAATAGGCACCCGGTCCGCCGTGGAAGGACTTCATGATGTGGCGGGGTTGATCGGGCAGGTGATAGGCAATGGCGTTTTCGTCGCCATTGAGTGACAGATACAGGTAGTCATCCAGTGCCCGGCCAGACTTCAGATCCTGATTACTCCACTTGGGAGTGATCATCTGAAACAACGACTCGAGGGGAATCCTGGGGTCTTCGGCGACCGCCTGAGCGACAAACCCCACAAGCAGTAGTACCAGACCGATTGATCTTTTTGCTGCCACGAATCCCGCTCTCCCTGTCGTATAGGTTTGCGGACAATAGGGATTCGCGGGGCCAAAGGAAGATAAAGCAGGGGACAATGCGGGGCAACGACCGGCGAGAAGGGTAAAGGCAGGCGGTAAGGCCCTGTTTCCAAACGAGTTGGGGTTTTGCCCGTTCGCTACCACCCGGCTCCTTGTTTAAAATGTCTGCTGATACAGAACACGCAGCACTGCAGACGATGAGCGCCTACAACACCCCTTACGAAGCCCTCGGCGCCGATGGCATTCGCGACCTGGTCAACACGTTCTATGACCTGATGGACAGCGACCCCCAGTTTGCGGATTTGCGCGCCATGCATGCGCCCGATCTGGGCCCCATCAAACAGAAACTCATCGAATACCTGACCGGCTGGATGGGTGGTCCACCGCTCTATGCAGAGAAGTACGGCACGGTCTGCATGACCGAACCCCACGAGCACTACTGGATCGGACCCAAGGCTCGCGACGAGTGGCTCACCTGCATGAAGATGGCTCTCGATGCCGTGTCGGACGACGAGCAGCTCAAGAAGATGATGGAAGTGCCCCTGTTTCGCATTGCCGATGCCGTGCGTAACCGCGACGGTGAGCGCACCGTTGATCCGGGTGTGATCGCGTCGGGTTGAAGCTTGGAGTTGCCCTCCATGACGGACAGGAGCGCGGCGTTAGCTGACGCTGTCTGCCAGCCCATGCGCCTTGAGACGCACGCTTTGTAGCTGGGCCCGTTTTTCGGTCAGCCCAACGCATAGCCGCTGCGTCAGTTCGACTGCCGTTGTATGCTGCGTGCCCCGAGCTACAGCTACTCAAATATCGTATGTTTACTTCAAACCCTTTTCGCCCTCTTGGCGTACTGTCACTCGCTGCTGTCATCGTCAGTGGGTGCAATAACTCTGAGCAAACCATGGAAGAAAAAATAACCGGACCTGAGACTCCCCGGCCGCCCGTCGCCAAGATCGAAAACGTGGTCGATACCCACTGGGGCGTCGAGGTCGAAGATCCCTACCGCTACATGGAAGACCCCCAGGACCCCTACGTGCTGGAGTGGTTCCAGGGTCAGGATGCGTACGCAGACCAGACGCTTCAGGGGCTGCCCGATCGCACGGCTTTTTATGACCGCCTGGTCGAACTCGATCAGGGCGCTCCCTTCAGCACTATGTCTGTGAAGGAGCTGGAGAACGGCGACGTGTTCTACCTGCGCCGTAACGCTGGTGAGAACCTCGCCAAGCTGTATATGCAACGCCACGACGCCGAAGAAGCCACACTCCTCGTCGATCCCGAGCTTCTGGGCAGTGATGACGAAGAGCACTACTCCCTCGGCGCTTACCAGCCCTCGTGGGATGGCAAGTATCTGGTTTACGGTGTCGCGCAGGGTGGCTCGGAAGAGACCACCTACTTCATCATGGATCTCACCACGGGCGAGATCGTCGACAAGCCCATCGGCAATATCGAGACTGCGTACAACCGCCCTCAGTGGGCACTGGACGGTAAGGGTTTTTACTACAGCCGTCGCCGTGACCTGCCCGAAGACGCGCCAGTCACCGAGATATACAAGCAGACGTCTGTGCGCTTCCACGCGCTGGGTACGGACCCGGCTGACGACCCGGTCGTCGCCGGCTACGGCCTCTCAGACCGACTTGAACTGCTGGACACGGACTTTCCGAGCATCGTCATCACACCCGGTTCCGACTATGCCGCCCTCAAGGTGAAGCATGGCGACAACAACGAGATATCCATTTTCTCTGCGCCACGCTCATCGCTGCTGAGTGGCGACGTGCTCTGGTCGCGAATCACGAGCGAACCGGATCTGGTCAAGGATTTTGTAAGCGTCGGCGACGACATTTACCTGATGACCGCTAAAGACGCGCCGCGCTACCAGCTGGTGAAGACGTCGTTGGGTGAACCAAACTTTGCCTCTGCCACCAGCGTGATCCCCGCGGGAGAGACGGTACTGAGCGGCGTTTCAGTGGCAAAAGACGCGGTGTACGTTGATGCCAAGATCGATGGCGTCGCCGCCGTGCTTCGCCTGAACGAGGACGGCAGCGTCGAACGTCTGGCGGTGCCGCGCGATGGAGCGGCGTACGTTTCAGCGATTTCGCCCACGGTTCCAGGGGTTCGGGTATTCGAAAGCTCCTGGATACAGGGCGGGATCCGCTTCATCTATGACCCTGAGACAACAACCTTCACGAACGACGGGCTCACACCCAAAGGTGAGTTCGATGACATGGAGGGCTTCGTTTCCCGCGAGGTGGTGGTTACGTCTCATGACGGCGCGAAAGTCCCGCTGTCCATCATCCATCGCGCCGATATCGAGCTCGATGGCAGCAACCCGACCATCGTGTACGGCTATGGATCGTACGGAATCTCCATTGACGTGAGTTTCTCCACCATCCGTCTGGCCTGGGTTGAGGCAGGTGGCGTATGGGCCGTCGCGCACGTGCGCGGCGGCGGAGAGTACGGCAAGGAATGGCACTACGCCGGTCGCATGGGTAACAAGCCGAATACCTGGAAAGACCTGATCGCCAGTACCGAGTACCTCATCAAAGAAGGCTATACAGCACCTGAGCACGTTGCACCCATGGGCGGCTCTGCCGGCGGCATCCTTGTGGGACGCTCCATCACCGAGCGCCCGGACCTCTTTGGCGCAGCGATCATCCAGGTCGGTATGCTCGACGCAATTCGCGCAGAAACCACCACCAATGGCGTGCCCAATATCAAGGAGTTTGGCACCGTAACCGACGAGGAAGGCTTCAGGCACCTGCTCGAGATGAGCGCCTATCATCACGTAGAAGAAGGCGTTGCCTACCCGTCAACGCTGCTCACGCACGGATACAACGACCCGCGCGTGAATCCCTGGATGTCGGGAAAAATGGCGGCCCGTATGCAGGCGGTCAGCGATGGCAGCAACGAGGTTCTGCTGCGCATCGACTTCGACTCGGGTCACGGTATTGGGTCTACTCGCGAGCAGATCCTTGCGCAATACGCGGATATTTTTGCGTTTCTTAAGAGCGAGCTTCAATAGTTTGAAGGGTGAGCGCTAAAACCGCTCCTTCAGATACACAACACCCTGCCGTTGGCGGGGTTTGCAGGCTCTTCTCAGTAGCGGGAAGTACCAGGATCAGAGCGTGGCGGGAAAGGGAGCGTCCTCTTCTTCAATACCCACTCCCAGAGGCACGCGGACCTGCGCATCGGGAGGTATTGTCCTGGCGGTTCCGAACAGGTAGTCGAACCAGGGTACGGCTATACCGAAATTGCTATCTGCGAGAGTCCGGTCTCGGGCATGGTGAACACGGTGAAAGTCCGGCGTGACCACCAGGGGACGCAGGGCGCGATCGATCCCGGAGGGGATAGCGAGGTTTCCGTGGTTGAAGATAGTCAGGGACAAACGCAACAGCGCGACGAGTACCACATACCCCGGCGGGACCCCCAGGAGCAGGGGGACCGGCAACAACAGCATGGAACTCAGAAATACTTCTCCGAGGTGGTGACGATGGGATGTCGTTGCATCGACCGCGCAGTCGCTATGATGCACGGAGTGCAAATACCACAGCGCCGGGATGCGATGAAAAAGACGGTGGATACCATAGGCGATCCCTTCGATCAGAATGAAAACGAAGGCCACGGCAGGCACCGCCGGTAGATATTCAAAGAGCGGGAGAAGTGGTCCGGGGGCGTGGACTGCGAGCCACCCCCCCAGATAAATCGCCACAAAAATCATGGCAAAAAAATTGCAGATGGCTAATCCCCAGTTGAAGAGCCACCGCAGGGCGGGCGCCGTATCCTGGGACCGCCGGGGCCAGCACTGCTCCAGTAGCATCACAAAAAGCATGCCACCGAAGGTTACCAGCAACAGGATGAGATCTTTCTGGTATACCAGTCCCGCCAGCGGTGTCTGTACCAGCTGAAGCTCCACTACCCAGACCTCCGTCGGCTCTCAGCTCGGGGGCACGGTGCAGTCGATAGTGCAGGTGCTTCCGGCTTCCACCTCGTAGCCAAGGCTGCACCCTGTCGGGCCCGCCGTCGCCACACTCAGGGGACCACATAACCCGGGCAATGACACATCAAGCACTTCAAGGGGGACACCCGCATTGTTACTGTAGATACTCAAGTCTCCGGGTGTCACGCTCAGCGTCTGGCCGCCGGATTCCGTGATCGAGAAGCCCGTGCCAGCACCTACCGCGCGTTCGACGAGAGACCCTCCAAGTACCGAGAGTAGCGCTCCCGTGGCAAACAATGCTGCGACTGCGGGAACAACTCCGGCTCGACGCTTGAGCGCCACCATCGCCATGAACCCAAGAAATAGCGCCAGTAACAGCGCCATTGCCATACCGAGGGTGGGCACCGATATCGGCCCTCCCGGACCAAAGGTAATCGACCCGCCCGTACCTGCAAGTACGGGGGGGGCTCCCGCCAAGCCAAACAACAGCAGCGTTAACGCAGGTCCCGGTCCAACGCCTCTACCCAACTTCCCTAGGCCAAATGCCATACATAACCCCCCAAGATTGAACTTACCCAAGCATCAGGTTACACCGCCGAACAAGATATGCCCAGATGCAACCGGCGTAGCTGAGTGCCCCTTGCGACGACTGGCCAAAACGCTTACATCCTGGCTCGAACCCATCGTCATGATGTGACGATTCAGTAAGAGTAATGGCCCCACAGAGAGCTACCACACCAAAATGGAGATGATGACGCGTCGAGCCTTCGGATTCAGAAATTTTGAGAACTATCGATTGAGGGTCTTAACCCACTGCGGGTGGGATGGCATTATCAATCGAGTTTAGTGAGAAACGGTGCATCCCCCGTTAATTGGGAGAGCCCTCCAAACCTAAACCTCCAAACGAAAAACCCCCGCCGATGGCGAGGGTTTGTCGTTTGGTAGGACCAGGCGGATTGATCGTAACGGGCTTTGGCCCGTTACGACCCTCCGGGCGTCCTCGCGCTACGCGCTGCGGGCGTCTAAATTGCTGCGCAATTTGTCGAACAGCGGTTCTTATCCAAACCTAAACCTCCAAACGAAAAACCCCCGCCGATGGCGAGGGTTTTTCGTTTGGTAGGACCAGGCGGATTCGAACCGCCGACCTCTACCATGTCAAGGTAGCGCTCTAACCAACTGAGCTATGGTCCTGAAGGGGAGCGCGATTATACGGTCGGGACCGCGTCGTCTCAAGGGCTGTTTCGGCGGCGTACACGGCCTTCCTTTCATCCTGAACATGGACCGTGCACAGCCTCCTCAATCCAGATAACGACTCGCAAAATACCCCCGACAATCCTCGGTCACCCTGTCACCATCCGCATTGCGCCCCACGGCCTGCAGACTGCGTTTGAGCCAGCGACAGGCAGAAAAATCCCAGGGCCGGGTGTCGTGGGCCCGGCTGGCGTGAGACAGCGCGGCTTCGTAGCGCGCCGCACGAAAATGCTGGTAGACCGCCGCCAGGTCTGCAGCCACGCTGTCGCGGGGGCGGCGTAGCGTCGGCGGCAGGGGCTGGTCCCGACGCGCCAACAATGCGCCGCGCTGATCCTCAAACAGTTGTACCCAGCGCCCGGTGTCCAACAAGCCTCTGATCAGGCGCCCTCCTCCCCGACTGTGGGGCCAAAGAAAAAACATCGCACCGGAATTCTCTACCCGCTCCAGCCAACCAGGGCGTGCGCGCAGCACGGCCACATAGTCGAGGTAAGTCTGGTCGCCGTATACCGTATTCGCGCGGCCATCGATAAACACTTTGAGAGCCCCATCGGTCCGCCAGTGCAGGTACCCGCCCCAGTTGTAATAGGCGAAGGTATTCCCGGCCAGGCCATTGAGCTCCACCACATCGACCAGCGCTTCGGGATACACGTACTCAGCGGTCAGGTAGTGATAGGCCACGGCGGGACGCAGCGAATACGGCGCCATGCGCCAGACCCCGAGGGCGAGCATTACAACGGCCAGCGGAAGCAACAGATGGCGCGCAAACACCTGCCGCAGCACCAACGCGAGAAACGGCACCGCCAGTGCGGCGAAGGCCAGGGCCCAGAGCACAATAAAGCGCCGACTGGTCATCGACATTGCCGCCGTCAGCAGCGCCATACCCAGAACGGCGGGGTGAAAATCCACCACGCGACGCACCCGCGGCAGTACCCAACTCGCCGCCAGTGCTGCGGCCAGTACAAGGGTATACAGGTAGGCCGGGGATTCGATGCCACCACTCACAAGGGGCGAGCGCCATTCGCCAATGCTGCGGTAGGGAGAACTGCTGTCCAGCGCATACACCAGCGGCAGCGTGAACACGCCGATGCCGTCGGGATTGATCAGGCAGACAGCGGCGCTGGCACCCACGAGCAGCAGTGCACGACGAAACGTCTGCCCGCGCAGATCCGACCAGGGGAACACCAACAGCGGCAGTAGCATCAGCCCGAAGATAAAACCGCCGTGCAGATTCACCCACAGCAAAAACAGCAACAGCAGTTCCCAGAGACGCGGGCTTCGATCCAGGCAAAGATTCAGGAGTACGGCCACCCCAAGCAGCGTGTAAAGCTGGGGACGCATGTCGATAAACGGCGCGGCAATCGCCGCAGCGGCAACGCTGGCCAATAACGCCGCGCCATGAACACCGGACCATCGCGCCAGCCCACGCTGCAACAGGGCAAAGGTGCAAACAATCAGCAACCACTTCCAGATCACCAGGCTGGCAATGCCAAACACGCTGACCCAGCCGTAGAACACCAGATCGGCAAGCCACTCGTGGTTGTGCCAGGCCTGCCCCTGCGCCGTGTAGGACCAGGTGTCCACCAGGGCGGGACTGCCCTGCTGCAGCACTTCGCGACCCGCCGCGATATGCCACCACAGGTCCGAGCCCATCATCTCGGTAAAACCAAACGACAGATAGGCGACCGCGCCCACCGCGTACCAGAGCCAGGCCGGTACCGAGCCAACGCGCGTCTCAGGCAAGGGATTCGTCCGCAGCACCCTGTTGGTTGGCTTCCTGCTTGTCGGCAGCCCCCGTCGGCGAGTCGGACCCGCCTCTAGTGCGCCCGGGCTGGTAGTCCTGCACAAAGTACAGCGCCCGCCCCTTGCTCTCGTTATAGGTGCGCGCTAGGTACTCCCCGATGATGCCAAGGCATACAAGCTGCACGCCGCCAAGAAACAGGATGATCACAACGAGCGACGGATAGCCGGGCACCGGGTTACCCAGCAGCAGGGTTCGCAGTAAAAAGTACAGACCATAGGCGAACGCGCCTACCGAGGTGATCAGGCCCAGCCAGGTTGCCAGCTTGAGCGGTGCGGCCGAAAACGAGGTGATGCCTTCGAGGGCAAAGTTCCACAGGCGGCCGTAGTTCCACTTGCTGCGGCCATCGGCGCGGGGGGCACGCGCATAGGGCACGGCTTTCTGGGGATAGCCGATCCAGGCAAACAGCCCTTTCATATAGCGATGCTGTTCCCGCAGCCGTCTGAGCGCCTCAACGGCGCGGCGACTCAACAATCGGTAGTCTCCAACATCGCGGGGGATGGGCACGTCCGACAGGCGATCCAACACCCGGTAGAACCACGACGCACTCTGGCGCTTGAGCCAGCTTTCGCCATCGCGCGAGCTTCGCCTGCCATAGACCACGTCGTAGCCAGCGCGCCACTGGGCGACGAATTCCACAATCAGCTCTGGTGGGTCCTGCAGGTCACCGTCGATGATGACCACCGCATCGCCCGCCACATGATCCAGCCCCGCCGACATGGCGGCCTCTTTGCCGAAGTTGCGCGACAGGCGCAGATAGCCCACCTGCGCATCATCGGCGCTGAGCGCAGCCACTTGCTCGGCGGTACCGTCATCGCTGCCGTCATCGACATACAACACGTCGCTGTCCATATCCAGCGAGCGCAGCACCTGCTGCAGGCGCTCGTGGAACCGGGCGATGCCGGCCGCCTCGTTGTGCACGGGAACAATGACCGACAGACAGCTCATGGATCGCTACCAGTGCACACCGCGCATGACCTGCGCAAACAGCTTCTGGGCCAGCTCCAGCTTGCTCGACGGCAGCGCCGCACGCTCGGCGGCGGCCTCGTCTTCGGTCAAGCCCCGGGCTGCGGCGGAGTCAGGGAACAGCGCGTAAGCTTGACTGAGAAACGCTTCCGTAACGCTCGGCATCGTGGCCTGCGCCACGGCGCCCGTCACACCCAGGCCTGTGGACACGCGCCGGGGCTTGGAGATGATCGCCTTGATCACCAGGTCCCGCGCCTGCTCCGGCGACAGCGTGGGGAACGCCTTATACAGGCTCGTCGGCGCAATCATGGGCGTGCGCACCAGGGGCATGTGGATCGTCGAAAAGTGAATATGCTGCGCGGCGTACTCCGGCGCGGCGCAGTGACTGAAGGCATCCAGCGCCGCCTTGGACGCCACATACGCTGAGAATCGCGGCGGACTGGCCAACACGCCGATCGACGAGATGTTGATGATGTGGCCGTGCTCCTGTTCCTCCATCACTGGCAGAAAACCCAGGATCAGGCGCAGGGCACCGAAGTAGTTCAGGTCCATGGTGCGCTCAAAATCATGGAACCGGTCATAGCTGTGCCGCACGGAACGGCGGATGGAACGTCCGGCGTTGTTGACCAGTATGTCGACGCGACCGTGATCCTTCAGTACGTCGCGCACGAGTTTGTTGCAGGCCTTTTCGTCCGACACGTCGCAGGAATAGGCCTTGGCCTGCCCGCCCTTGGTCCGGATCTCTTTCAGAGTCTCGTCCAGCTTGTCGACGCTGCGTGCCACCAGGCACACCGTGGCACCGGCCCGGGCCAGACGCAGCGCGCACTCGCGACCAATACCGCTGGTCGCGCCGGTGACCACAATGACCTGCCCCTTAACCTTGCGCCGTAGCACGGCCAGCGATGGACGACCGATGGTGCGATTGAACACCGCATCGACCTGGCGGATGAGATTCTCTTTGTCGGGACGCAAAAAATGCCGCCAGTAGTTCCAGATCTGTGGCGCGTAATCTTCTATCGGCGGACAGGTGATACCCGCCGGCTCTAGCAGCGCCCGGGTCTTGCTTGAGTCGAAATGCGTGGGGTAGTTGATGTACCCGAGAATCTGCGCCGGAATACCCAGCTTTGCCGCCGCTTTTTCGCCGAGCTTGCGCAGCGGCGTAATCTTGCCCAGACCTTCGCCCGCGAGCTGCGTGGCCTTGTCCAGCACCTTCAGGTTTACAGCGCGCAACTTCGGGCCGTGCGCCACTTCCATGATGGTCTTGAGCAGGTCGCCAACGCGCACGCCGTCGGGGTCTGTGAGAAAAAAACACTCCCCATCGTGACCCGGCAGGTGCGCCAGATGATCCATGGCGTCCACCACGTAGTCCACGGGCACAATGTTCAGCAAGCCCGCCTTGTTCATAACCAGGGGTAGGCCCTCGGGGGTGACGCGACTCAGGTTCTGGATCAGTTCAAAGAAATAATAGGGGCCATCGACCTTGTCCATCTCACCGGTGCGCGAATGTCCCACCACCATACCTGGGCGGTAGATACGCCAATTCAGGTCCTTTGCCTTGCGCACCAGGCCCTCAGATTCATGTTTGGTGAGAAAGTAGGGATGGTCCATGCTCCCCGCTTCTTCAAACATGTCTTCGGTAAAAGTGCCTTCGTACAGCCCGGCGGCCGCGATGGACGACACCTGGTGAAAGCAACCCACGTCGAGGGCGCGGGCCAGATGAATGGCCTGGGCCGTGCCGTTCACATTGCTCACACGCTGGCTCTCGGCGTCCGCCTTCATGTCGTAGATCGCCGCGAGGTGAAAGAAGTGATCGATGGTGCCTGCGTGTTTGCCCACCCACGCGGGCTTCACCCCAAGGCGTCGGCGGCTAAGGTCACCCTCTACCGCAATCACCTGCTCCGGTGATGCGCCCCACAGGTCCCGCAATGCCTGCAGCTTGCCCTGAGACTCGGGACGCACGAGCAGATAGATGACGCCGCCGCGGTCCAGCAACTTGGGAATCAGAAAACGACCGATAAAACCGGTGCCGCCGGTGACAAAATAATTCATGGCTGCCTCGCTGAGTATTTTTGTTTAGGCACAGAAGACACGAGCATAGACCATAGCGCAGTTCTCAGGCAGGGGGGATGGGCGGGCCCTAAGCACGTCGCAACCGGTAGCATTGGGTCCACAGCAGGGCTTCCAGGGGACTACCGCGCATGGACCGTTCCAGCCAGGCCAGCCAACGCGCTCCACGCTCGCCACCGAACTCGCCGAGCACCGGTAGATAGAGTCCCATCACATCACGAGCGACGACCTCGAGGCCGGCAGCGTCGAACTGCGCCTGCAGGCGGGCGCGGCTCAGCAGATTGATGTGCCCCGTGGGCTCGATGGGTTCGCGATAGATCCAGCGCAACAGATGCACAATGCCGGGCAGAAACGCGATCCGGCCCAGCAGTTCCACCGGACTCCAGGGTTGGGGCGTAGTGAGGATCAACACACCATCCCGATCGAGAAGTCCTGCGAGGGCACCCAGTAAATCCGGAGAATCCGGTACGTGCTCGATGACCTCGGAGCACAGGATCACATCCACGGACCCCGGAGCCAATGGCGGTGCACGCAGGTCACCCTGAACAAAATGCACGGAGGTACCATGCTCGTCGGCCACTTGTCGCGCAGCCTGCAGGTACGCCACCTCGCAGTCCAGAGCCAAAACCGTCTCGCCTGCCTCGGCCAATGTTGGCAAGTACACCCCGGAGCCGGGACCAATCTCAAGAACCCGGCGACCAACAGCGGCGGGGAGCGACTGCAGCTGGGACACCACCCAGTCCCGTCGCGATCGATGCAAATAGCGGCGCGTGGGGTTACGCGATTCGTACAACGTGCGCTGCAGCGCGACAGAACCTGGTTCACTCATGGCACGATGCGATATACAACGATATCGCCTACAAACTGCGTAAAGCTGCCGTACAGCGCGCGATGAACCAGCAACTCGGGCATGAACGTCGGCGCCCGAAAATGCGCCACCTTCTGCAATCGTGGATGCTCGTCGGCCAGGGCCTGACGGTAAAACGCTACTGCCTGCGGCGTGGTTTTGATCAGCTTCGCAGGGTCCCGGGCCAGGGGGCCGTTCAATTCGTTGGGAAAAGCCGTGTCATACCAGTTTTCACTCAGAATCAGCGTGTCGGCCCGTCGCCAATAGCGCTCTACTCCCCCGAGGGCGTTGTCCTGGTCGCGTACGCGAAACAGGGCGTGCCGCGTGCCGCGGGTTGGCGGAGGGTTCACATAGTAGCTCGCCAAAACGCGCTCGGGCCTTGCCTGAGCGTACCAGGAAGGTAACTCCCGACGCGGATCGAAGTGAAAATCCGTTGCCAGATCCACTGCGAGCAACAGTTGCCAACATACAGCCAATGTCCAGCCTGCGCGACGCCATCGTGCTGATAGCGACGACAGACCAAACGCCGCCAGTAAGCAGAGCGCGGGCAGCAGAGGAAGGTAATGTCGGTAGTAGGTCACTGGTGCCAAAAACAGCATGTACAGCAAGTAAATCCCCACGGGCAACAAAGGAAGCCAGCGATCATCGAAAGCCTGTTCCTTCCACAGGCGGTAGGTGCCTAGCGCCACCGCGGTAGCGGCGGGTAGACCGAGACCCACGAGGGTCACGATGGGAATGTTCAGGGGGTTTCGCAGAAGCTTGTGCCAGCCGATGGCACCATAGTGCGTGCCAAAGAGAGAGCTGGTGGCATAGCCGCTCGTGAACTCCATGAATCGTGAGTAGTTCATGGCCAGCGGTGCTACCCAGGGTAGCAGCAGGAACAGTACGCGACCCGCCGGGGGCAGCGCCCGCCAGGGTACGAATAGGTAGACAATGGGTACGACCAGCCAGGGCAACGACCCCGGTTTCACGGGCATGGTCAGGCAGGCAAAGGCTCCCGCGTACACAATAATCACCAGACCAATGCGCCATGCCGACACCGATGCAAACACCCGTGCAAGCATTGATGGTGAGAGCAGCGCGACCAGGCCGAAGACGGCAAAGACCCAGTATTTGGTCCACACAGCGGCGACCAGCAGCAAGAATACGATGGGCCAGCTGACCGGCCCCACCCGCTTCGCCCATGCTACCGCGCAGATAAACAGGTAGATAAAAAAGGTCGATGCGGCGTCAACGGTGCCCGTAAGGGACTCGCTGATATGCCATCCAGACAGGGCAAGGAGCACCGCTGACCCCAGCGCCACATCATAGCGGCCCGGAAAAAGCTGCAGCGCCAGCATAAAAAGTACCGGCACGGTCAAAGACCCCAATACGGCTGAATGCGCCCGGGCGATGCCAAGATGTTCCGGGGAATGGCAAAAGGCCTTTGCTCTGCGAGCATCTCCATAGGCTTCTGCCGGAGGCGGAGTGCCGAACCACCGCGCAAGCGCCAGCGTCTGGTAGCCCACGAAGGCAGCATAGGGGTGGGCACCCAGCACCGCCCGGCAGGAGCTGGCCTCGTCAAAGTTGATATGGGTAAAAGTATTGGGACCCCGCCAGTCCCGACCGTAGTCCATCGCCGCTACAAGCCGCAGGACCAGCGCCCCGAGAATCACAACCGCAATGAGCGACAGATAACGGCGACTCGCACCCTGAACGATTGCTTCTACCATCAACTGGCCCGCGGACGATAACGGGCGTTGAGTCTACCAGAGCCCATGGACAATACTTTTGCCATCCCATGGCCATGCTAGACTCAGGCCCCTGAATCGACCGTCGACGGGAATCATCGGCCATGAGCAATTCGTTGCAACCCCTTCTTGACGCCATCGACGCCGCACCGGAAGGCCCCCAGGTCTGCGCCATCTTCGATTTCGATGGCACGATCATCTCGGGTTACTCGGCCATCGCATTTATTCGTGAGCAGATGCGCCGCGGCGACGTCAGCGCCCGGGAGTTTCTGGAGCTTGCCAGCGCCATGACCAACTTTGGCCTGGGCAACCTGGGCTTCTCGGGCATGATGGCCATCACCACGCAGTTCATGCGCGGCATCGAAGAACAAGCCTACGTTGAGCTCGGCGAAGATCTGTTCACCAAGCAGATCGCCCGTCTCGTGTACCCCGAGTCCCGAGCCCTCATCAATGCACACCGTGCGAAGGGCCATACCATTGCGATCATTTCGTCGGCAACGCCCTACCAGGTGGAGCCCGCTGCCGCTGACCTGGGCATCGAGAACGTACTGTGCACACAGCTCGAAGTCGAAGACGGCCTGTTCACCGGCAATGTGGTACGCCCCACCTGCTTCGGCCAGGGCAAGGTCGATGCCGCCGAAGTCCTTGCCGACGGCGTCGGTGGCGATCTGGACGAGAGCTTTTTCTACTCCGACAGCACCGACGATCAGCTCCTGCTGGAACGTGTGGGTCACCCTGTCGCCCTCAACCCCAGCGACAAGCTCCGCGCCGTCGCCCGCGATAACAACTGGCCCAGCGCCAGCTTTGGCAGCCGCGGACGACCCACGCTCGGTCAGTTCATCCGCTCTGTGGCCGCCACCGTCAGCCTGGTGCCGACCTTCGCCGCCGGCTTGCCCATCTACGCCCTGACCGGTTCCCGCCGCCAGGCCACCAACTTCTCTTTGTCGCTGTTTGCCGAGACTGCCAGTGCTCTGATCAACCTTGACCTGCGCGTCACAGGTGAAGAAAACCTGTGGAAAGCCAGGCCGGCGGTGTTTGTGTTCAACCACCAAAGCAAGGCTGACGTGGTGATCGGTGCCAAGCTACTGCGCCGGGATATGGCCGGCGTCGGCAAAAAAGAAATCAAGAAAATGCCGGTGATCGGCAAGGTGCTGGAACTCGGCGGCGTGGTGATGATCGACCGCAAAAACGCGGCCTCCGCCATCGAAGCCATGGCGCCCCTGGTTGACGCCATGCGCAACGAGGGCAAGTCCGTCGCCCTGGCCCCCGAGGGTACCCGCACCGTGTCGCCGAACCTGGCGCCGTTCAAAAAGGGTGCCTTTCATCTGGCCATTCAGGCCGGCGTGCCTATGGTGCCCGTGGTTATTCGCAATGCCGGGGATGTCGCGCCCAAGGGCGACTTCGTATTCCGTCCCGCCACGGTAGAGGTGGAGGTGCTGGAGCCCGTGGACACCAGCGATTGGAGCGCCGAGACCATCGACGAGCATGTACGCGAAGTTCGCAACCTGTTTTTGCGTACGCTGGGGCAGCCCGAAGAGCCAGCGCCAGCGACTAAAAAACAACCCGCGCCCCGCAAGAAAAAAACCGCGGCAAAACGTCGGGCCAAATCCACAGCGCAGCAACCCGCCAAGGCAGGCACCACCCGCAAAGCCACAGCAAAAAAGGCACCGGCCAAAAAAGCCGCAGCCAAAGCAAAGCGCAAAGCCGCCCCGAAAACCGCGTCCAAAGCCAGCAGTAAGACGCGCACCAAAACCCCTGCCAAGGCGCGGCCCAAGGCAAGGCCCAAGAATCCTGGTGCCTGACCCAGGCACCACCGTCATCGCACTATAAGGAGAATACGATGAAGGAACTGAGCGTAGCGGTACTGGGTGGTGGCTCCTGGGGCACCACCGTCGCCGCCCTCACCGCACGAAATGTGCCGGTGACGCTGTGGGCACGAAGCAGCGACACGGTCGATGAAATCAATCGGGAACACCGCAACCAGAAGTATTTGCCGGATGCCCCCCTGCCTCCGTCGCTGCGCGCCACCGCCAGCATTGAAGAGGCAGTCAGCGGTGCTGACGTGGTAGTGATGGGTATTCCCTCGCAGAGTTTTCGCGAGGTGTTGCTCGAAGTGCGCAAGCATCTGCGTCCCTGGGTACCGATTATCAGCCTCACCAAGGGCCTGGAACTCAAGACGCGAATGCGCATGACCGAGATTATCGACGAACTGGTACCCGGGCATCCCGTCGGCGTGCTTACGGGCCCCAACCTCGCCCGCGAAATCATGGCAGGCCAGGCCGCGGCGAGTGTCATCGCCATGGAAGACGAGACGATCTGCCGCTCCCTGCAGAACGTGTTTAAGAGTGGCCTGTTTCGCGTCTACACCAACAACGACATTATTGGCTGCGAGCTGGGCGGCGTGCTTAAGAATATCGTCGCCATCGCCGTGGGCATGGGTGACGGTCAGGGTGCGGGGGACAACACCCGCGCCGCGCTGATCACCCGTGGTCTGGCTGAAGTCACGCGCCTGGGTGTTGCCATGGGCGGTCGCGCCCGTACCTTTTCTGGCCTCGCCGGCATGGGCGACATGATCGCCACCTGTACCAGCCCTCAGAGCCGCAACCGTCACGTGGGCATGGAACTGGGCAAGGGTAAGACCATGGCGCAGATCGCTGCCGAAATGTTCATGGTCGCCGAGGGCGCCAAAAGTGCTCCGGCAGTAATGGCCCTGGCCGAACAACACAATGTAGACATGCCCATCACGCGAGACGTGTATCGTGTGGTGATTGGAGAAACCAATGCCCGCGGCGCCTACCGGGGCCTGCTGCGTACCACCGCGGGCGCCGAATCCGAGCCTGGCTGACAGCTGAGGTCCGCGATTCGGCTAACGACTGGAATCAGCTGACTCATTTATAGAGGACCTACCATGCTGCGCTTCGCGCTTACCGCTTCGGCCATGGCCCTGACGGGCTGTGTGTATATCTCCGTCGACAAAGTTGACGCGGGGGAATCGTCGTCACCGGCTGCCCAGGCCGAGCTCCCATCACCCCTGCCTGCCCACCAGCTCCAAAATCCCTGGTACAAAGATGCCAGTAGCCGCGTTGCTTCGACTCAATCACCTCAGAATGCAAAGAACGTCGTGTTGTTTGTCGGCGACGGCATGGGCATCTCCACCATCACCGCCGCGCGTATTCTCGCCGGCCAGCAGGCGGGAAACAGCGGCGAAGAAAATCGTCTGAGCTTTGAGACCTTTCCCGAAACGGGGCTTATCAAGACTTACAACGTGAACTCCCAGACCCCGGACTCCGCCGGCACCATGAGCGCCATGATGACGGGCGTAAAAACCGATATCAGCGTGTTCGGTGTCGACGAGCATGTCGAGGCAGACGACTGCGCCAGCGCCCACGGCCGCGAGCTGTTGTCATTACTGGACATCGCCGAGCTTGCCGGCGCCGCCACCGGTGTCATCAGCACGGCTCGCCTCACCCACGCCACACCGGGTGCAACCTACGCGAAAACCCCCAACCGGGACTGGGAAGACGACGCAGAGCTGTCGGACGATGCCCGCGCCGAAGGCTGCGCCGACATCGCCAGCCAATTCCTGACCCACCGACATCGCCTGAACACCGAGTTCGGTACCGGAATGAGCGATGGAATCGAGGTGGCGCTGGGTGGAGGCAAACGCCATTTTCTGCCCGAGGGTAACGAGGGCGGTCGCCGCAAGGATGGACGCAACCTGATCGACGAGTGGCAGTCGACTTACCCCAATGGAGTTTTTGTCGCCGACGCAGCGAGCCTGCAGACGGCCGACCGCACACCCCTGCTCGGTTTGTTCAGCGACTCGCACATGCGCTACGCCAGCCAGCGCAGCGTAGCCGATGCGACTCAGCCCAGCCTGCCCGCCATGACCCGCAAAGCCCTGGAACTGCTGCGTGGACGCGATGAAGGCTACCTGTTGATCGTCGAGGCGGGACGTATCGATCATGCCCACCACGCGGGCAATGCGGCCAACGCACTCAACGACACCGTTGAACTCGCCGCCGCCGTGCAGGTGGTGATGGATGAAACTGACCCCAGCGACACCCTGGTCCTGGTTACCGCCGATCACAGTCACGTGTTCACCATGGCCGGCTACCCCCGACGTGGCAACCCGATCCTGGGCAAGGTCGTCCCAGCCTGGAGCGACGAGCCCATGCTGGACGCCGACGGCCTGCCCTACACCACCCTTGGCTACATGAATGGTCGGGGTTTTCGCGACCTGGGCGACGAGGCTGACGCCGATGTGGCCTATCGCGGCGCGCCGAATGCTGGACGCAAAGATCTCACCGACGTCGACACCACCACCATCGGCTATCATCAGGAAAGCCTGGTGCCCCTGGGCGCCGAAACCCACGGCGGTGAAGATGTGGCCGTGTATGCCCGGGGGCCGGGGGCCCGTGCCGTCGCCGGTGTAAACGAGCAGAACCTGCTGTTCCATGTGATGCTGTCGGCCACGGATTGGGAACAGCGCGCGGCCCGACGTCTGGTCACCCGCTTCTAGGCCCGCTACGCAACAGGAGATTGCAATGCAGATACCCCAAGCGATATCGACGCTCGCTTCCGCCTTTGCCAATGCGGTGGCCTCGTCCAGAGCCAAGGGCGCATCGCACCGCGCGTTGATCGTCGTCGCCTGCCTGTCGGTCCTGAGCGCCTGCACCACCAGTCCGACAGGCCGCAGTCAGCTTATGCTGATCTCGCCCGAGTCCGCCATCGTGCAGTCGAAACAGGCCTACCTGAGCACCGTGGGCGAGTTGGGCAAAGAGAACAAGCTTGTCGACGACCCCCGCATGGCCGATCGCGTCGCCACTATCACCGGGCGCCTGGTCACCGAGGCCATCGCGATGTATCCCAACACTGCGGACTGGGAATGGAGCGTTGCCATCATTGACGACGACGAGACGGTGAACGCCTGGTGCATGGCTGGCGGGCGCATGGCCGCCTACACCGGCCTGTTCGAACAGTTACAGCTGACCGACGACGAGTTTGCCCAGATCATGGGGCACGAGATTTCCCACGCCCTGGCCAATCACACGGCAGAGCGCATGTCCCGCGCCATCGCAATCAACGTGGGTGTGATCGCCGCCGGCGTCGCCTCGGATCACCATGGCGCTGCCATGGCGGGTGCTGCCGTCGCGGCAAAGCTCGCGCTGGAGTTACCCAACAGCCGCGTAGCCGAAGCCGAAGCCGACCGCATCGGCATCGAGCTTGCCGCCCGCGCGGGCTATCGGGCCGATGCGGCGGTAACGCTGTGGGAAAAAATGGGTTCGCTGTCAGAAGAGCGGCCGCCCGAGTTCATGAGCACTCACCCGGCGCCAGAAAACCGCCAGGCCGCATTACAGGCGCTGGTGCCTGAGATGAGGGCACTGAACCCCACTGGCACCAAGGCCGCGATCAGCCCCGTCACCATTGTGCGCTAGTAGCGCCGGCAGCTACTCCACCGCCGCCTTGATGCGGTTTGCCTTGAAGAATTCGCCGTAGCGACGGTCGACGGTCTGGATGTGTACGCGTAGCCATTCATTGAGGAAATTCAGGGCACCAATGAGGTTCACAGGCTCACCGGTTTCCAGCGCCTGCGCGTAGCCGCCCACGGTTTCGAGCAATTCCTTGTGCAGTTCCCGGTGACTCTCGATCTCCGGATAGCCCAGGCGTTCCATCATTTCTTCTTCGCGCGTGAAGTGCTCGGTGGTAAACGCCGCCATCGCACGGAACGACGCCGCCTTGTCGACCAGACTCGCGCCCTCCTTGATCTGTTTGTGAATTGCGTTCACGTAACCAAAAATGCGGTTGTGGTCACTGTCCATGTCATAAACCAACACCGAAAAGCGCTCAGAGAAGCGGATGAGTCCATAAGATTCGGCTTCTTCGTCCGCCAGGTCGGCAAAGGGCGTGTTTTCGAGCGTGGCGCGAATCTCGTCCTGCTGCGCTGCGATCTCCAGTGTGCTTGCATAGCTGACGGTGGCGTCTTCGGCGATCTCGCGCGATGCGGCAGCCACGCGCTCGGAACCTTCCTTGGCCATACGTGCCTGACCCGCAGAATCCGCCAGGCGCCGCGTCACATCCGCGGTCGCTGTCGCTCCCTCGTCAATCGCATTGGTAATCGCGTGAAAATTGCTCGCCGCCCGGGTCGTGTTCTCGGCGATGATCACCGAGGTTCCGGACTGCTTCTCGGCCGCGGCGGCAATGATCTGCACCGCCTCCTGCAGTTGCCCGATCACCTCGGCGACGCCGCCGATGGCCGCGATGGTGTTGCTGATGGTCGTTTCGATAGTGGAGATACGAGCGCGAATAAACTGACTCGCTTCGCGGGTCTCTGTCGCCAGGTCTTTTACATCCCGCGCCACCACGGCAAAACCGCGGCCCGCTTCTCCGGCCCGCGCCGCTTCGATCGTCGCGTTCATGGCCAACACCTTGGTCTGGTCGGCGATATCGTTGATTACCTGGGTGAGGTTGCTGATCTCTTCAGCGGCATCTTCAAGGCCCGTGACGTGGCTCTTGGTGGCACCTACACGCTCCACGGCGGTGTCGCTCACTACGCGGGCCTTGTCCGTAGTCTGCGCGATGTCTTCCGAGGCAGCCGCCAGTTCGTCGGTGGCCCGTGACACATCGCCCACGTTTTGCTCGGCGTCGCGCACGCTGGTCTGAATCTGCTGCATGTTGATGCTGAACTCTTCAGCGGCGGCAGCGATCATGCCCAGGTTGTCACTGATGGTGCCGATCTTCTCCGCCGCATCGTTGGCATCCTCGTCCACGTTCAGGGCATGCTTGAGCGCCATATCTGTTCTGGCGGCAAGCAGCTTGGTGGCTTCTGCCGCCTGCAGCGCGCGCCCGCTGATCGTCTTCAGAATACTGCGTGAACTTTGGTTGAACATGCGTGTTCTCCGCCTTTTATCATGGCATTGGTATTGGATGTCAGCACAGCAAAAGCAACGTGGCACCAGGTGCACGTTGCCCAGAAATAAAAACTAGCGGGATTGGACCGGTTTGCCGACCGAAATCCGCCCTGCAGAGACCCACCGTTGATCGAAATCAATGGTCTGGAGGGCTCCACGCCGCCGAATCGCGAAAACCAGCGCCCGTGGCTCAATCCATCAAGGCATTGATGATCGCCCGTTCACCGTCGCTCAGATTCCGCTCTTCTTCGTCTGGCGTGGGCGGCACGGGGACCTTGGGTACGCTGCGCCGATAGCTGACTTCCGGCAACTCGCGAGCCATGACCCCAGACAGGTATTGCGTTGCCTCGCGCCGCCGCGCCGCGTCGGCGGCCAGATGCCGTTCAAAAAAGGCCCGGACCACGACCTGGGTAATCATCTGCTGGCGGAGCACATTCATGGCCTTTGGCAGTGGGTCCACCTTGCAAAGCTGACTCTCTACGGAGTAGTCGATGCCCTCGTCCTCGCTACCCAGCAGATCAATCCAGTTATTGGGGTCGTCGTTTTCGATGGCCCGCTTGACCGAATAGCAACCCAGGGCGTCCGTGTTATCCATCATGCGCAGCCAGCGGACACCGCCTGAAAAGGCGGTGTGTGCACCACCGGCAATGGTCACCAGCTCGGCTCCGGGCACCTTGGCGGGTATCGGCGCGGCGTTGGTGGCATAGGGTACGAGCACATCGAGATCACCGGCGAGCATCATGAAGGGCAGATCGGCTGTAGTAAAAAACTCGCTGGTGAAAAAATCCGCAGGACCGGCAATCGACAATGCGGCACCGATGCGCTGATCGCGCCAGCGCGGGTGATAAGCCACCAGCGTGGACGTGAGACCGCCCAGGGAGATACCGAATACGCCAATGCGCTGTGCATCGATCTTGCCTGTGAGGGCATTCCCGGCAACGGCGCTGCGGCCGAGCAGCGTATCGATGAGAAAACTCACATCCCCAGGCTGGTTGACCACATCCTCAACCATGGGGCCTCCCGGGGCACCCATGTGGGTCAGCGGGTAGTCAACAGCCACCACCACAAAACCGTGGCTGGCCAGGTGTTCCGCCAGGTAGGCGCCATTGCGATGCATGGAGGTAAACCCGTGTGTGAACACCAGCAGGGGGCTCGCACCCACCTCGGCCTCGACGGGATACCAGACGCCCCCCGCCAGCTCGCGCTGACCCGCACCCGCAAAATCACCGTTGGCCTGGGTCGGACGGCTGCGATCCACAAATCGCTCTTCAACACTTGCCACGGTCCAGGGCCCGCTCTGAAGTCGTGCCGCGCTTTCGCTGCGCTCGGGGAACTCCTCAGGTTGGTGCGAGAAGGTGATATACAGGAGCAGACCGAACAGCAGCACGCCCAGCACGGCCAGTAATTTCAGCAACAGTTTCACGGACTTGCTCCTTGTTTAAGTGGCAACTTTTTACCACAGTTTGCTGTTAGGCAGGACTGCGTTGCCGCCGATCTGCGATCAACACCACCCAATCGTCGACGGGTGATTACCGCAGAGCCGTTCCCCCCGCCCCGCAGCTTGGCTATGATCCGCCGATCAAACTGCGCATTGGGAGCGCAAACTGTCGTGAGCGATACGGATCGCAAACTTTCCGCCCTGGCCGAACTGGTCAATCATTGCCTGACTTCCCTGGGCAGTGATGACTTTGCCGGTCAACTGATCGCGGGCCTGCGCCAATTCGTATCCATCGAAGATGCGACGGTGCTCTACTATGCCCGCGACGACCTGCCCACGGTCGTCTATCGCGAAAATCCTGACGCGCGCGGCAGAGAGAGCATGGAACGCTTTGTTGCGGGCGCCTTTCTCCTGGACCCCTTCTACCAGAGCGCCCGCAACGATCGACGTTTCGGTCTGTTTCGTCTGCAGGAACTGGCACCGGAGCGCTTTCGCGACAGCGAGTACTATCGCAGCTGGTTCAGCAACTGTGGCTTCAGCGACGAGTGCGGCTACGTAATTGAGGTGGGGCGCGACTCCTTTGTAAACGTCGCCCTGGGCCGCCTCGGCCGCCGGCGCTTCAGCGACGCGCAGGTGAGTACGTTGCGTAGTATCCGACCCGCGGTGGACGCGCTGTGCCAACAACACTGGCGTCGCGCCAGTGGCAGTGGCGAGGGCCTGCGCCGCCAGCTGCACCTGGCCCTGGACGACTTTGGCTCCAGCCTGCTCACCGAGCGCGAGACTCAGGTCATCAGCCTCGTACTGCACGGTCACAGCACCAAGTCCGTCGCCGAGCGTCTGGGTATCTCGGTAGAGACCGTGAAACTGCACCGCAAGCACGCCTACGCCAAACTCGAAGTGCGCTCCCAGGCCGAGCTTTTCTACCTGTTTCTCGACTCGTTGATGAGCGCCCGCAATTACGAGGGAGGCGACACGCTCATTCCCTATCTGCAGAAACCGCCACGCCGCACACCGGCAGAAACCGGCTGAGCATGGACGCCGCCGACTGGGGCGCCCTGAGCCTACTGCCCACGCTACTGGTCTTTGCCCTGGCCGTGGCAACGCATCGCCCCATTGAATCCCTGCTCAGCGGCGCCGTGCTGGGCCTGCTGATGCTGCACGGCACCGGCTTTGTCACCGCCCTGGCGGAGACGTCGCTGGATGTGCTCACGGACCGCGATGTGGCCTGGGTGATCCTGGTGTGTGGACTCATGGGCGGCGTGCTGGGCCTGCTGCTGCGCACCGGGGCAACGCTGGCGTTTACCAATCACCTTGCGGCCCGCGTTGCCAGCGGTCGCAGTGCCCTGCTCACAAGCTGGGTGCTGGGCATCTTCATGTTTGTGGACGACTATCTGAACTCCCTGGCCGTGGGCGCGGCGATGCGCAAGATTACCGACCGCTTCCAGGTGGCGCGGGAGCGACTGGCCTATGTGGTGGACTCCACTGCCGCCCCGATCAGTGTGATCATTCCGTTTTCTACCTGGGGTGCCTTTTTCGGCGGCATGCTGGTCGCCAACGGTCTGGCCGAGGAGGGCCAGGGACTGAGCACCTACATCAGCGCCATTCCGTACATGTTCTACGCCTGGGCCGCAGTGCTGCTGGTGCCGCTGGTCATCTGGGGTGTCATTCCCTCGCTCGGCCCCATGCGCTCGGCGGACCGCCGGGCCCGCGAGACCGGCGCCACGGTATCGCCCGATGCGCTCCATATCGAAGCCGCCAACGAATCCATCAAACCCCGGCCGGGCCTGAATCCGAGCCCCTGGTTCTTCGTGATCCCCATGGTCGCTCTGGTGGCAACCACGATCGCTGCCGACAACGATTTTCTGGTGGGCCTGTATGTGACCCTGGGCGGCATGGTCGCCTACGTACTCGCGCGGCGCTGGCTGAGCCTTGAAGACAGCTTCACCAGCATCATCGATGGCCTGAAAACCATGGTGGAGCCGCTGGCGGTACTGGTCGCGGCGTTCATCCTCAAAGAGGTGAACGACGACCTGGGGCTGGCCTCGTACGTGGTCGGCAGTCTCACCCCGGTACTCACCGCGGCCACACTGCCGATGACGGTGTTTCTGGCCATGGGTCTGGTGTCGTTCCTGACCGGATCCAACTGGGGTGTGTTCGTTATCATTCTGCCCATCGTCACCGCTCTGGGTCACAACTTGGGTGCCGATATGACTCTGTTGATCGGCGCTACGCTATCGGCCAGCACCTTCGGCAGCCACGCCTGTTTCTATTCCGATGCCACGGTACTCACCGCACAGGCGACGGGATGCACGCCGTTCCAGCACGCCATCACCCAGCTACCCTACGCACTCATTGCGGCATTCCTGTCCGCTGCCGCCTATCTGCTCATCGGGCTGGTGTACGCCTGAGCGAAATCCACGGAGATTTGACCATGACCCAACGCTCCCACTCCCTGCGCCCGGCGGGCCGCCGCCTCGCGCAGCAGCTCGGCGCCCTTATGCTGGCCACGGGCCTGAGCTTCGCCGTGCAGGCTGACACGGTGTACCCGGCAAAGATGAGCGCTGATGACCTGACCGGCGCCATGCTCGAACGCCCGGAAACCGAGGTCACCGATGCACCCGGCGGACAGATTCGAGACATCACCTCGCTCAAGTCCAGTAATGGTCGCTTTGCCTCGGGCATGTACTCGGCACCGGCTTCGCGCTTTGACATCTCTGAGCCCTACGGCGTGGATGAATTCATGTACTTCCTGGAGGGCGGCGTGACCCTTACCTCACTGGACGGGACCGTGACGCACATTGGTGCCGGTGAGGCCGTTACGATTCCCAAAGAGTGGCGAGGAATCTGGGAGACCGAGGGTTACCGCAAGATCTGGGTGATTTATTCCGAGGACGGCTCGGGACTCTGACAGCGTAGCCCCGGCAGACCTCGAACCCGCGGTGTAGCTGTCATACCGACCACCCCCCCCTGTTTTCTAGGAAATGGGGGGGGGCATTGGCAGTGATCCGGCTCACATTGAGCCGCGATACCCACTTTCTTTTTCACATTTTCCTGCAACAATCAGCAGATGATTACCAGTCGTCTGCTATTGCTGCTGCTCGCGCTGCTGGTCCGGATACCCCCGGCCAGCGCCGATGCCGATGACGTGGTGCAGGCAGCACAGGCCATGTTCGAAGACCACAGCGCCGTCATGCTGCTCATCGAACCGCGCACTGGAGCCATTTTGCGCGCCAATCAGGCCGCGGTCGCCTACTACGGCTGGGACCAGCAGACCCTGGAGTCCATGCTGATCCAGGACATCAATACCCTCACCGCCGAGCAGGTGGCCGAGGAGCGGGCCAGGGCCGCGTCCCAGGCGCGCAATTATTTCGTTTTTCGCCATCGCCTGGCCAACAGCGATATTCGTACCGTAGAGGTGCGCTCAAGCCCCATTCACTGGCAGGGTGTGGATTCCCTGCTGTCGATCGTCACCGACATTGAGGAGCGGGAAGCCCTGCGGGATGCCTTTGCAAGCCAGCAGTCCCACCTTGAAGAGACCATCGAACAGCAGACCTCGCAGATTCGCAGCTCTTCATGGCGCATCGTGCTCGCCACGACCTCCCTGACAATTCTGGCTTTGCTGTTGGCTTTCACCTTTGGATTCTCACGCCGACGCCTGCGCCGGGCCGAAGCCGAAAGCCGGGAGCAACACCGCCGCCTCGGCGATGTGCTGGTCGCCACCGGCATCGGCACCTGGGAGTGGGCACCCCGCAGTGCCACGGTGCAGGTCAACGAACGCTTCGGAGCGATTATCGGACGTCCGGGCCGGGGACTCTCGACCATGTCACTGCAGCAGCTCGTGGATCTGGTGCACCCCGAAGACCACACGCGCATCGAGCGCGAGATCTTTGATCACTATCACGGACACACAGAGCGCATTGAGTTCGACGGGCGCCTGGCGCACAAAGATGGTGAATGGGTGTGGGTCCGTTGCCGCGGCCGCATTGTCAGCCGGGGGCCCGACGGTAAACCCGCCATGCTTGCGGGGACCATCAGGGATATCAGTGATCAGAAATCCAGCGATGAAAAACTGTACCTCAAAGCAAACTACGACGCCCTGACGGGACTGCCGAATCGCGACCTGCTGGTGGATCGTATGCTACTGGCTATGCGGCAGGCTGAGCGAAACAATGAGTCCCTGGCCATCGCCTTCATCGACCTGGACGATTTCAAACCGGTCAACGACGAACACGGTCATGAGGTCGGCGATGAAGTACTGGTCAAAGTGGCGGCCCGCATGCTCGGCACCCTGCGTGAAGGCG
The DNA here is from genome assembly GCA_030433415.1 of Gammaproteobacteria bacterium. Lineage (GTDB taxonomy): Bacteria > Pseudomonadota > Gammaproteobacteria > Pseudomonadales > Halieaceae > Congregibacter. The sequence continues at coordinate 62,780 of JAUIMF010000008.1, forward strand.
ACACCCTGGCCCGCCTGGGGGGCGATGAATTTGTCGCCCTGCTGCCCGGCTGCGGCAGCCGGGACCAGGTCGCAAAAATCAATCGACGCCTGTTGAACGCCGCATCGGAATCCATGCATATCGGCGACACTCGCATCATGCTGGGAGCCAGCATCGGACTCACCCTGTACCCCCAGGATCAGGTTCTGGATGCGGATCAATTGATACGCCAGGCGGACCGGGCCATGTACACGGCCAAGGCAACGGGCAAAAACCGTGTTGAGTACTTCGACACGGAGCAGCATCAAACCGAGTTGCGAGCAACGGGGGACTGCCGGGAATTTTTTGCCGCCATGGACCGCGGCGATGTGCGCCTGTACTACCAACCCAAGGTCAACATGCACAGTGGTGAACTGGTGGGCGCCGAAGCGCTGATACGGTGGCAACACCCCCACCGGGGCCTGTTGTTCCCCGGCGATTTTCTAGAATGCATAAGCACCCAGCAGCAAGCACGAATGCTCGGTGAATGGGTGCTGCGTCGGGCGTTGGAGCAGATCAACACCTGGGAAAACTCGGGTTTTCATTGCCCCGTCAGCATCAATATTGACGTCAAGCACCTGCAGGCTCCGGACTTTGCCGAGCGTCTGGGCATGATCATCGGAGAGTTTCCGGCGATCCCCGACGGCCAACTCGAGATCGAGATTCTCGAAACCGGCGCCCTCGAAGAAACCACGCTCGCACGGGGCGTTCTGCCTCGCTGTCGCGAGCTGGGCGTGCGCGTGGCACTGGATGATTTTGGTACCGGTTATTCGTCCCTCAGCTACCTCAAGAGCGTTCAGGCGGACAGCCTCAAGGTCGATCACAGCTTCGTGATCGACATGCTCACCGACGCCGATGACCTGTCGATCATCAAGGGTGTGCTGGGTCTGGCGGCCGCCTTCAATCGTCAGGTGATCGCCGAGGGTGTAGAGAGTGAGGCGCACGGCACCATGCTGCTGCGCATGGGCTGCAGCATCGGCCAGGGCCATTTTATTGGTGAAGCCATGCCGGCAGCGGATCTGCTCGCATGGGCCCGTATCTGGACGCCGCCAAGGAGCTGGATTGATACCGATCCCCTACCAAGGGAGGAACACCCCCTGTTGTTTGCCCAGGTCGAGGTGCGCGGCTGGCACAAGAGCATCAAGGCCTATCTTCGCGGAGAAGGCTCCAGGCCCCGACCCAATCTTCTGCGCAGCGGCCTGGACAGCTGGTTGAAAGGTCCGTCAGCGAAGGCCCTGCGTAACCAGCCCGAGATTTTTGCGCTTTACCGCATTCAGGAGCAGTTCCATGAGTTGGCGGGATTCTTCTCGGGCGGGCATCTGCCGGACCCGGAAGAGGGTCATCTCAGGGATCTTGAGGGCCTCTGCGATGAGGCCGAGCCACTGTTTGAGGCGGCAATCCAGAGCAGCCTGCTCATCCATGGCTGGCGACCCCGGGTGGTTTCGAACCTGCGCTGAGGGCGCGTGGGTGCCTCGCTACAACGACGTGTCGTATTCCAGCGGCGTCACATGCCGGGCGAACTCTTCCAGCTCCTGTTGCTTGAGCAGCGTGTACACCTCCTGAAACGGAGCGCCGAGATACTCGGCGATGAATCGCGACTGGCGAAAACGGTCCAGCGCATCATTCCAGTGCACGGGCAGGCTTGGCGCCAGTTGCTCCCAGGCGTTGCCCGTGAGGGGCGGCGGCGGCTCCAGGCGTCGCTCTATGCCGTAAAGCATGCCTGCGAGTACCGCAGCTATCACCAGGTGGGGCTGGCCATCGGCGCCGGCCACCCGGTGTTCCAGGCGCATCGCCGACAGTTCACCCGCAGGTACGCGCAGTGCCACGGTGCGGTTCTCGTAGCCCCAGCACGGCGCCATGGGCGCATGCATGCCTGGTCGGAAGCGCCGGTACGAATTGAGTGTAGGCGCCAGCAGCAGCATCACATCAGGCAGCGTTTCCAGACAGCCCGCGATTGCGTGGCGCAGCAACTCGCTGCCCTGCTCCGTGCCGTTGTCGAAGACGTTTCTGCCGTCGTTGTCGCGCACACTGCAGTGCAGGTGCATGCCACTGCCCGCGAGCTCGCCAAAGGGCTTGGCCATAAAGGTCGCCAGGCGTTCCAGGCTGCGCGCCACACCGCGAATGGCGCGTTTGAGCAGCAGCGCCTGATCGCCGGCCAGCAGAGCGTCGGGCTGGTGAATCAGATTGATCTCGTACTGCGACGGCGCGCTCTCTTTGATCAAGGTGTCGATGGGCAGGTCCTGCAGGGCGCAGGCCTCGCGCACACCGTGCATGAAGCTGTCGGCCTCGGCCATGGCTTCAAGGCCATAGGTCTGGCCGCTGCCGAGCACACCGCCGAGGCTGTCCTGCTGGGTGTGCACTGGCCTGCCGATATCGTCGCGCTCACGCTCCAGCAGAAAAAACTCCATCTCACTGGCCACCACCGGCTGCAGTCCCTGCGCGCGAAAACGCGCTTCGAGCTGGCTCAGTACGCGACGCGGGTCCAGGGGGTTACTACTCCCATCCTCACGGTCGAGGCTGACCAGTAGCTGCCCCATGGGACGTTCGGACCAGGGTACCGGGGCCAGCGTTCGCGCTTCGGCAACACAGCGACCGTCGCCGTCGCCACGACTGAACACCCACTCCTCGACGTCTCGGCCCCAGCTGTCGAAGACAACGGAGCTGACGGGAAGTTTGAGTTCGCCGGCCAGCACCGTGGCAAGCTTGTCGCGGGCTACCCATTTGCCCCGTAATCCCCCCGCCAGGTCCGCCAGGATGACCTCGAACATCTCCAGATCGGGATGGGCATCCAGGAATTGCTCAGCATTCGCCGGGGTGCCGGTCTTGGTGCCGGTCGTCGCATCGCTCATCGACTGTTCCTTGTGAGAGCCGGGGCGGTCACCAGGCCGAAAGGCTGGTGCAAACCACCTTGATATCGGAAAAATAACACCGCCGGTATGGGCGGTCGGCAACACCTTTGGGGTAATGGCGCTACCGGGGGGCTGTGTCAGACTCCCGCAAAAGCAAGACTATAGCACCGGGAGACCTGCGCGCCGCGTTAACAGGCAGCGCCCACCAAAACCCCTGTCTATGTTGGTACACCAGGAGCCAATGCCATGAACACGTCCGTCGAAACCACACGCCTCCAATCCCTGGACCGGGCCCACCACCTGCACCCGTTCACGGATTTTCACAGCTACGCCGCCGAAGGTGGCCGCATCTTCAACCGAGCCGAGGGTGTGTTCATCTATGACAGCGACAATAACGCCATGCTCGACGGCATGTCGGGACTGTGGTGCTGCAATCTCGGCTACAGCCAGGACGCTATCAAAGACGCGGTGTACGCCCAGTTGCAGCAGTTGCCCTACTACAACAACTTCTTCAAGTGCGCCAACGAACCGGCGGTGGAACTCGCCGCCGCGCTGACCGACGTGGCGCCGGAAGGCTTCAACCACGTGTTTTTCACCAACTCGGGGTCAGAAGCCAACGACACAAACATCAAACTCGTACACCGCTACTACGACCTGCTGGGCAAGCCCGACAAGAAACTGATCATCAGTCGCAAAAACGCGTACCACGGCAGCACCGTCGCCGCGGCGTCTCTGGGTGGCATGAAAGCGATGCACGAACAGGCCCTGGGCCTTGATTATGTGCACCATATCAATCAGCCCCACTGGTTCGAGGGCAGTGAGCCGGGCGAGGACCCCGACACCTTCGGTCTGCGCGTAGCCCGGGAACTAGAAGCAAAAATAGACGAGTTGGGCGAACACCGCGTCGCAGCGTTTATCGCCGAGCCCGTACAGGGCGCCGGTGGGGTGATCATTCCGCCAGACAGCTACTGGCCAGAGCTGCAGCGCATCTGCGATGAGCGGGACATTCTGCTCATCGCCGACGAGGTGATCTGCGGTTTCGGTCGCACCGGCCAGTGGTGGGGCAGTCAGAGTTACGGCATGAAGCCGCACCTGATGACGTTTGCCAAGGCGGTCACCAATGGCTACATGCCCTTGGGCGGCGTGCTGATCTCAGACACGATTGCAGACGTACTCCTCTCGGGCGGTGGCGAGTTTGCCCACGGGCTGACCTACTCCGGTCACCCGGCGGCCTGCGCCGCCGGACTGGCAACGCTTAAAATCCTGCGTGAAGAGAACATCATCGAAAACGCGGCGCAGAACCTAGCGCCTTATTTTCAGGAGCAGCTGCAACGCTTCGTCGACCACCCCATCGTTGGCCAGGTACGCGGCCGGGGCTGCTTCGCGGCCGTGGAGCTGGTGCGGGACAAGGGTTCCCGCGAGCGCCTGGCCCCCGAGTCCGCTGCCGCCGTATTCTGTCGCGACACCGCCAACAAGCTTGGCCTGATGGTGCGCCAGACGGGCGACGCTATGATCATGGCGCCGCCGCTGATCTGCGATCACTCGCATGTCGACATGCTGACAGAGAAACTGGGCGCGGCGCTGGATGCGACTGCGGCGGAATTCGGCATCAAGGACTGAGTGCTGCACCGGACCCGCTAAGTCGTAGCAGGGTTGCCCAGCCTGGGATGAGGCTTTACGTTACGACACGTACGCATACACCTGCGGGGAGCCCGTGACCGAGACCGTTGAACACGTGAAGACGCTGCGCCTGCGGGACATGGTGCTGTTCACGGTAACGGCCATCCTGCTACCCGACACGCTGGCTGCGGCGGCGTCCATCGGCGCATCGAGCATCAGCTGGTGGATACTGCTCAGTGTGGTTTTTCTGCTGCCGTTCGCGCTGATCAGCGCGGAACTGGGCTGCTCCTACCCGGAGCAGGGCGGTGTCTACGCCTGGGTGAGGGACGCCTTCGGCGGTCGCTGGGGCTCGCGCATCACCTGGTGCTACTGGATCAATACGACGGTGTGGCTGCCGTCCGTCTGCGTGCTTTTTTCCGGCATCCTCAAACAGCTGTTCTTTCCCGATGCGAGCTTGTTCTTCCAAATTTCCGTCGCCGTCACGATCTGCCTGCTCACCACGGGCGTGAGCTGCCTGGCCCTGGACCTGGGCAAGTGGGTGCCCAATATCGGCGCCATCGCAAAGTTCCTGTTCTTTGGTGCGATCATTCTCGGCGCGTGGAGCTATGCCAGCAACAATGGCATGGCCAACCCCCTTACCAGCCAGTCGCTGGCGATCCACTGGGACGAAGGCCTGGCGTTCATCCCGGCGATCATCTACGGCATGCTGGGCTTCGAACTGATCAGTGCTGGCAGCGAAGAGATGCGCAACCCGGCCCGGGACGTGCCCCGGGCCGTGATCCTGTCGGGCCTGCTGGTCGTGTTGTTTTACACCCTGGGTACCGCGGCGGTGCTGGCCGCCCTGCCCGCCGCCGACATCAATCTGGTCGAGGGCCTGGTGGACGTACTGCGTCTGTTCTTCGGCGGACCCTACCAGTCCGTGATCGTCAGCGTACTTGGCATGAGCGTGCTGTTTGCGGTGTTTGCCAGCGGCGCCACGTGGGCCATCGGTTGCAACCGGGCCGCCGCCGAAGCGGGCGTCGAAGGTGAGCTGCCCCGCATCTTTGCCATCGAGCATCCCCGCAATGGCTCGCCCGTGGGTGCCTCGCTGCTTATGGGTGCCGTGAGCAGCGCGCTGCTGGTGCTCTACGCGCTGGTGGCGGGCTCCAACGAAGACCTGTTCTGGTCCCTGTTTGCCTTCAGCGGCGTGATTTTCTTTTTGCCCTACATCGCCATGGTCTTTGCTTTTTTACACCTGCGACGCCGGGACCCCGATCACCCCCGGCCATTTCGCGTTCCCGGCGGGCCCCTGGTGGCCTGGCTTTGCGCCGCGATCGCCATCATCACGCTCAGCATCGCCGCGGTGCTGTTCATGGTGACACCCGGTGAGGGGCCTGAATGGCCCGTGATCGCCGGCGTCATCACCATGCTAACCCTGGGCGAAATCGTGATTCGCAGCGCCGAGCGACGTAAGGCCAGGTCCAGCGCATAGCCACTCATCTGAACGGTGCATTTCGGCGTATACAACACCGATCTAACACAAGCCCGGCACAAACCCAGCACCGGATCATCAGAGAAGAAGGATGTACGGCACCTACCGCAAACTACGCTTTCGTCGCATGCTCGCCACCGGCGCCGCCAGTCTCTTGTTTGCTGCCCCGACGCTGGCTGAGGCAGACAGCGCAGGCATAATGGCCGACACGGACCGCGCCGGGCAGATCGCTCCTGCGCCCGGCTCCGACGAGTCCCAGACTATGCAGCTGGTAGGCAAGGCGCGCCTCAAGGTACTGCTGTGGTCAGTCTATGACTCGCGCCTGTATACCCCGACGGGCCGGTACGATGACGGTGATCGGCCGCTGCGCCTGGAGATCCAGTACCTGCGGGACATTCCTGCCAGGGACCTCGTTGATCGCACGCTGGTGGAATGGCAGGCCATGGGCCGAAATCATCCCAGGCAACAGCAATGGCTGGCTGCGCTTGAGGCCATGTGGCCGGACATTGCGGCCACCGACGTGCTCACGCTCGACCTCAATACCGAGGGCGCGGCCATGTTTCGTCACAACGGCCGGTCGCTGGGCACCATCGAAGACCCGGCCTTTGGCCAGGAATTCGTCGACATCTGGCTGTCACGGGACTGCACGCGTCCAGAGCTGCGCCTGGCCCTGATTGGCCGGGACGAGGGCTAGGACGCCGGGAATTCCGGCCTGTTGAGATACCGGGCGAGACGTTCTTCGCCCTCCTCACCGAACAAAATCTGACTCGCTTCATGCAGGCCCGGCGCATCGGCGATGTCCTGGCGGCGCACCACCTGTTCGATCTTTGACCGCCGGCGCATAAAGTCTTCAAGACGCACAACCATCTCGCGCCGAGCGGTGAGCTCGATCTCGCAGCGAGTGTATTCCGCGTGCTCAATGAGCAGTTCCACACTCGTGGGATCTTCGCGAATGCGATCCAGTAGCTGGAATGCCGCTTCACCATAGCGCCGCCAGAACCGTTCACTCAGGGGTTCGGAAGAACCCGGATCCGTCATCGCGTCCAGGCCCAACTGCCGCGCCTGTGCCATAAAGCGCAGGCGGACGGAGCCCTGGGGTTCGCCGTACCACAAGGCGCTGGGGTCAGGCACGGCAACCCCCAACGCCTGAACCTCGGCCACCACCTCTTCGCCGACGTTGAGGCAATCCGTCAACTTGCCGCCGAAGATGCTGATGTGGGTTTTCTCGCGGTCCACCTCGATCTCATGCTTGCGCGACAGCTGCACCCAGTCCGTAACGCCCTGGGTGCCGGTCACGGCCAGGGGGCGTACACCGACCCGCTGGGCAATCACATCTTCCGGGCGGATCGGCTCACGCAGGTCCAGCAGCGCATTCACATTGTCCAGCACAAACTGGCGGTCCTCGGGCGTCACGCTCACTTCGGGACGCTCCACCGGCGTATCTGTGGTACCGATGCAGGTTCTGGGCCCCATGGGAATCAGAAAAAACAGCCGACCATCGCTGGCAAAAAACGTGAGTACCCGGCGGCTGTCGGTCACGCGATCCACGATGAGATGAATGCCCTTGGAAAAAAAGTGCCGGTACCGGGTGCTGATCCCCAGGTCCTGGTTGAGCTCATCGACCCAGGGTCCGCAGGCATTGACCATCACCCGGGCGCGCAGACTGAGGCTGCGCCCGGTTTCCTGGTCCTTCAGCTCACACTGCCAGCGATCGTCCCGGCGTTGCGCACTTTCGAGGCTGACGTAGTTCGCCGCGACACAGCCCATGTCGAGCGCGCGGCGAATGAAGCTGAACACAAAGCGCGCGTCATTGTCGTAGAGATAGCAGTCCGAATACTCCAGGCCACCCGCGGCGTTGCTCGTGTTGATTTCGGGTTCCAGGGCCTCGATGGCCCGGGCGGACAGATAGCGTGGTGCCTGCGTGCGAAAACGCCCGATCAGCCAGTACAGCACACTGCCCAGAAAGACGAAGAAAGACCAGAAGCGAAATCCCCGCTGAATCGTGGTGAAAAAGCGGATTTCTTTAACTGTGGACGGATAAGCGTCCATCAGTTGATTGCGCGATCGGCACAGCTTGTTGACCAGCAGAAACTCGCGGCTTTCGAGGTACTTGATGCCACCCCAGGCCAAGTTGCTCGAATTGGAGCTGACGCCAGCGGCAAAATCCCCACGATCCACCAGCGCTACGCGCACCCCTTTACCCGCGAGCGCCGCCGCTGACACCGCGCCATTGATGCCACCACCAACGATCAATACGTCAAAGTCGTGACCATCAAGATCACCGATATTCCTGTCTCGCAGCGCCGTGGACACCGCTTCCCCCTGTTTGTCATCGCCGCTTCAGCGCCTGTAGCCATGCTGCCATTGCTGGACAGTATGGGCTGGAGGGAACACTATAGCGCACTCCTTTGAGCCTCCTCGCCCGCTATGCGATACGAAAACATGGAAGTACACCGTGGCCTTCAATACCCCTGGGGACGCCAATTCGGTCCGCCCCAGGGCGAACCCCTGTGCATCGCCGAGGGGGTTTATTGGCTGCGATTTTCCATGCCCATGTCCCTCGACCACATTAATCTCTGGTTACTCGAAGACGACGACGGCTGGACCGTTGTAGACACCTGCCTGGCGACGGATTCGGCGCGCGAACACTGGGAGTCACTGTTCGGTGGCTTTATGCAGGGCAAACCGGTTAAACGGGTCATCTGTACCCACATGCACCCGGACCATCTGGGTCTGGCGGGGTGGCTCTGCGAGCGCTTCGACTGCTCACTCTGGATGTCGCAGACGGAATTCCTCATGGGCCGGTCCCTCGTGTCAGACACGGGTCGCGCGGCTCCCCGGGCGGCGGTGGAGTTCTACCACCGCGCGGGCTACACCCCAGAACAGCTCGAGCAGTACAAGGCGCGCTTCGGCAATTTCGGCAAATATGTATCGCCGATCCCCGACACCTACCGTCGCATCGTCGATATGGAAACCATTGTCATCGGCGGCCGCTACTGGCAGGTGATGGAAGGCATGGGGCATTCACCGGAACACGTCTGCCTGTATTGCCCGGCGCTGAAACTGCTCATCTCGGGTGACCAGGTGCTGCCGCGCATCACTCCCAATGTTTCGGTGTTTCCCACCGAGCCCGAGGGCGACCCGCTCAAGTACTGGCTGCGTTCGAATGCGCGCCTGCGTGAGCGACTGCCCGAAGACCTGCTGGTGCTGCCGTCGCACGAAGCGCCCTTCAAGGGGCTGCACGTACGAATCAGCCAGATTCTCGAAGGTCACAAGGACGACCTGAAAGCGCTCTTTGATTTTCTGGAGCAGCCCCGTCGCGTTGTCGACTGCTTCCCCGCTCTGTTCCGCCGCAAAATCAAGGACGGTATTCTCGGCCTCGCCGCCGGCGAGACGCTCGCGCACCTCAACTGTCTGCTCGGTCGACGCCGGATTCGCCGCTATACCGATGACGATGGGGTGTACTGGTATGTGCAGGACCCTGATACCGCCGATGTCGACGAGGAGTTTCTTGCCCAGACATGATGCAATCCCTGAAAGTCGCGTTTTTTCGCCGGTACTATCGATTCACCAACTGGCAGGCCTGGCGCGCGCCAAATATTCATGACGAGCCGGGCGGGCTGGAATTACCCACAGAGCGCGGCCCGATACGGGCGCATATGTTTCGCGGTGCCGAGGCAGCGACGCGTCCTCTGGTCATTTATTTTCATGGTGGCGGCTGGGTTATCGGCGATCTGCAGACCCACTCGGCCTACTGCCGGGCTCTATGCGAGGCATCCGGTGCCACAGTGATCGCCGTGGATTATCGCCGGGCACCGGAGCAGGCCTTTCCCACGGCGCAGGATGACTGCCTTGCCGCCGCCCAGGCGCTCGCCCGGCAACAGGGTGATTTTGGACCGCACCAGGGCATTGTGCTCGCCGGTGACAGCGCGGGTGGACACCTCTCACTGACCACGGCGCTGGCTGCCGACGACGAACTGCGCAAGCTGCTGCGCGGCCTGGTGCTGACCTACCCGGTGGTGGAGCACTACACAGCGCCCTATCCCTCCTACGAGGATTGTGCGACGGGTCAGGCCCTGACCAGCAGTCTCATGCGGTGGTTCTGGGACTGCTACCTCGGCGATGCTGATCCCGATGCCGCCGAAACCCAGCGGGCCTTCCCCATTCGCAGCGAACACCTGGCCGGTCTACCGCGCTCCATCGTATGCACGGCGGGCCGCGATCCCTTGCGCGACGAGGGCATGGCCATGGTCAAGGCCATGACCGAAGCCGGTGTGGCGGTGGAACATGAACACTACGGCGACTCCGAGCACGGCTTTGCCTGCGGCATGGGACCGAGCCGGGACTACCAGCACTGGCTGGAACGCTGCGCCGCCTTTATCAGCAGCGCCTGAATACGCGTCAGGCCGTAATCTGCGTAAGAATGTGCCGGGCGCCGTCGGCATCCAGCAGCTTCGGACAGAAGTAGCCCGTGCCTTCGGTAACCGCGAGGTTGATCAGATAATCGTAGTCCTCGGCCTGAATCCGGTCTGAGGTCGGGGCAATCCCCACGCTGTCGCGCAGGCCAATAACGGCATCGATAAAGGCCCGCGCCCTGACCGCAACCGGCTCCCCAGCTCCCACCCCGATCAGGTCCGCCAATTCCGCCAGCGGCTCGGCCGCTTCTTCAGCACACCAGTTGAGTACGTGAGGCAGCACCATGGCGTTGGCCAGGCCGTGGGGAATGCCGTATTTGCCGCCCAGCTGGTGAGCGATGGCATGCACGTTACCCACATTGACCTGATTGATGGCGATACCGGCGTAGTAGGCTCCCAACACCATGGCTTCGCGGGCCTGCAGGTCATCGCCCTGTGCATAGGCACGCGGCAGGTTGGCGAACACCAGGCGTACGGCGCGTTCGGCGTTCTCCTTGCGCGTGCCCCGGTCCCAGCGCGAGATGTAGGCCTCGATGGCATGGGTGAGCGCATCCATGCCCGTTGCCGCCGTGATGTGCGGCGGCAATCCCAACTGCAGCTCTGCATCCAGGGCTGTGGCAGAGACCGCCATCGACACGCCGGACAGCACGGATTTTTCATGGGTCTCGGTGTCAGAGATCACCGCACCCATCGTGGCTTCGGAGCCGGTGCCCGCCGTGGTGGGAATCACGTAGATCGGCACCACCTCATGCTTGACCTTGCCAAATCCCACCCACTCTTTCGGGTCTTCATCGGTCAGGGCGCAGCAGGCGATGAGTTTGCCGCAATCGATGGACGATCCCCCGCCCACCGCCAACACCGCTTCGCTGCCATGGGCCTTGAGTATCGCCGTGCCCTCGGCCACCTGGCCAAAGGTCGGGTCCGGTAGCACACCGTCGTAGAAGGCAATGTCCACGTCGCTGTCGGCGAAGCCTTCCAGCGCTTTGTCCACCAGTCCCAGCTCCCGCAGGGGTTTGTCAGTGACAACCAGCAGGCGACGAATACCGGAGCGGCGGATGTGCTCGCAAAGCTGACGGGAGCTGCCCGGGCCTGCAAAGGCCATGTAGCTGACGCCGGGTGAAAACGTGGTCAGAACCCTGGCGAGGAAAAAGAGCAGCGTATTTTTGAGCTTATGAAGCATGCGTTATTCTCGCGGCAAGTACGAAGGCGCCAAAGAGTAGCAACTCCCCTGCGTCAGGGCGAGCACCGGGCCCTTGCCAGCCAGCGCCCGGGGTGCGATGTTGGACGCATTGGCAACGGCCCACCAGACAGGACAGGTACATGACTGAATTCACTCGACGCTTTGTCCAGATCGAGGCGGATTCCTTCCTCTCATTGCGCGAGGATCGGGCACCGCTGCCCGGCGCCGAAGAGTTGCTGATTGAAGTGCGTGCGGCGGGCATCAACCGCGGCGACCTGCTGCAGCGCAAGGGCCTGTACCCGCCACCGCCGGACGCGTCACCCATCATGGGGCTCGAGGTGTCGGGTACCGTGCTGGCCTGTGGCGAAGCGGTATCGGGCTGGGAACCCGGCGATACGGTCTGCGCCCTCACGCATGGCGGCGGCTATGCCTCTCATGCCATCGCTCCTCAGGAGCAATGCCTGCCCGTGCCCAGGGCCTGTTCCCTTGAAGAGGCCGCCGCCCTCCCCGAAGCGCTGCTGACCGTATGGCACAACGTATTTCAGCGCGCCGGTCTGAAGCGCGGTGAGCGAATTCTGATCCATGGCGGCGCCAGCGGCATCGGTACCCTGGCCGTCGCCATCTGCCGTGCCCTTGGTGCCGAGGTCTACAGCACCGCCGGCACCGACGAGAAATGCCGACGCATCGAGGCCCTGGGCGCCACGCGCGCGTTCAATTACCGCCAGGAGGATTTCGCCGACGCCCTCGAAGCCATGGACCTGGCCAATTCCATGCATGTGATTCTGGATATGGTGGGCGGTGACTTCATACAGAAAAACCTGCGCGTCGCTGCGCCGGAGGGACGCATCGCCAACATCGCGTACCTGCGAGGCTTCACCACCGAAGTAAACTTTGCACCCATGCTGATCAAGCGCCTGACCATGACCGGTTCCACGCTCCGCGCCCAGTCCCGACAACAGAAAGCCCGCATGATCAGCGAAATTCTCGAGCACGTGTATGAACACCTCGACAGTGGTGCGGTGAAACCCGTCGTGGACCGGTGCTTTGCCCTGGACGAGGTGAACGAAGCCCAGGCCTACATGGAAAGCGGTGCACACATGGGCAAAATTCTGCTCCTGCCCGGATAGAACGGCCGTCGCGATGACTCTCACAAGGTGTCCACCATGATACTGCGATCCTTCGCCTTCGGACTTATCGGCGCCCTGCTGGTCTCTCTCGGGGGCTGCGGTGGCGGTGGTGGCGGTGGTGGCACGACTACGCCGACTCCCACCCCACCACCACCGAACGTGCCGCCGACAGCGAGCGCCGGTGATTCGTTCAGCGTGGACGGCAGCGCCACGGTCACCCTGGACGGCAGCGCCAGTAGCGACAGTGACGGGGTCATCGACAGCTACAGCTGGACCCAGACCGATGGGCCCACGGTTGCCCTTGAAGGTGCCGACGGTGCCTCCGCCACCTTCGTTGCCCCCGAATTGATCGACGGCACAGAGCTGGTGTTCAGCCTGACCGTGACCGATAACGAGGGCGACAGCGACAGCGCATCGGTCACGATCACCGTACGCCCGTCCACCCTGCCCCGCGTGTCCCTCGGCGGTCGCATTCTTCCGGCGCTCAGCCAGGGCCTGGACAGCGATACGAACGACCCGTTCAACCCCTTCAGGTCCAACGACGATCCCGACGACCCGCAGCTCCTGGGCAACCCCGCCACCGTGGGGGGCTACGTGAATGAAGCGGGTGCGGGCACCGAGGGTCGCTCCCAGGTAGACGGCGACCCCGAGGACTACTACCGCGTGGAGCTGCTGCAGGGCCAGACCCTGAGCCTGCTGGTGGCGGAGTTTCAGGATGCCGATGCGGACCTGTATCTGTACAGCGAGTCCGGTGAGCTGGTGGACTTTTCCATCGAGACCGGCGAGCTGGAGACGATCCGCATCACCGACAGCGGCACCTATCTGGTTAACGTGTCGATCTTTGCCGGAGCCACCAATTACACCCTGGCCATCGGCTCGAGCCTGACTCCGGAGCAACACTTTTACGATGACGTAATTCCAGACCAGCTGATCGTCCCCAACGCCAGCGAACAGACCATGGCAACGCTGCGCGAGCGCATATTGCGGCATCGCGGCCTGCGCCAGCTGCGCGGCGGCCACCAGCGTGCCCGCCTGGTGGCGCTGGAGGAGCCGGCGGCCGCGACCAGTCAATCGCGCCTGCGCGGGCAGGGCTTTCGCCGCAGCCAGTTCCGCGATCTGCAGCGGGCGCGGCGCTGGGACACGCTGCTGACGATCAAGAACCTCAACCTTGAAACACCCGACGCCGAAATCGAAGCCAATTACCGCGTCTACCCGCTGGCGTCGGTCAACGACGAGGCCTACGGTTTTCAGTGGCATTACCCGCTGATCAACGTGCCCGGTGCCTGGGACACAACCACAGGCAGCGCCGAGGTTGTGATCGCAGTGGTCGACACGGGCGTGCTGGGCGGACACCCGGACCTCGCGGGGCAACTGGTGGACGGCTACGACTTCATCAGCGACCCGGATGAGGCCGCCGATGGCGACGGCATCGACCCGAACCCCCAGGAAGACATCGGTGATGCGGATCCGGCCGCCATCAATTTTCACGGCACTCATGTGGCCGGCACCGTCGCCGCCGCGGGCAATAACAGCATCGGTGTCGTCGGCGTCGCCTATGATTCGAGCGTCATGCCCGTGCGCGCCATCAATGCCAGCGGCGGCACGCTGTACGACGTGAACCAGGCTGTCCGCTATGCCGCGGGACTCGACAACGACTCGGGCACCGTGCCCGAGCGCGCCGCCCGGGTCATCAACCTGAGTCTGGGTGGCGGCGGTTTCAGTAACAGCAGCCAGAACCTGTACAACCAGCTGCGCGATCTGGGTATTGTGGTGGTGGCCGCCGCGGGCAACGAAAGCTCGAGTGCGCCGAGCTACCCGGCCAGCTACGATCACGTGATTTCTGTCAGCGCCGTCGACGCGCAGCAGCGTATCACCGGCTACTCCAACACCGGCAGCGATGTGGACGTGACCGCGCCCGGCGGTGATGGCAGCGTGGACCTCAACGGTGACGGTTACCCCGACGGCGTATTGAGCACCGGCGGTGCCGATGGCGAATTCGCCTATACATTCCTGAGCGGCACCTCGATGGCATCGCCGCACGTCGCCGGTGTAGTTGCTCTGATGCTCAGCGCTAATCCCGACCTGGACGCAGACGACATCGACCGCCTGCTCGAAAACGGCGCCCTGACCGATGATCTTGGCGATGCGGGCCGCGACGATCTCTACGGTCACGGACTCATCAATGCCCGCAAGGCCGTGGATGCCGCCCTCGCCGAAGCCGGGGGCAATTCCAGCGTGGCTCCGCGCC
>JAUIMF010000158.1 GCA_030433415.1 Gammaproteobacteria bacterium
GATCCAGTTCCACAATGACAAGTTCGCGTCACCCGAGGGGCTGGTGCAATTCATCAAGGATCAGAAGAGCGTCGTTGCAAGCAGCTGCAATTCCTTCGATCCCATTATCCGTTCCACGCCAACTCTGCACGAAAGATGGCGCACCCCAAACAGATGCCGCTACGCCCAGCAGTGTGGACTTCCCGCGCGATGAAACTCCGCGAAAGTGAAACCCACCACCATCCCGCCCGAGAACGGATAGCAAGGGCCCGGTGAGGGCATGAGAAACAGCCAGAACCATCAACGGATTGCCAACGCATGCAGCTGCCAGCGTTTCTCTCCATCCCTGCAGAGTTCCAACGGTCGCCAGAGAGGATGCAACATCCCGAGATACGCCATCGGTGAGGACATGACGGTTTCCCAGGACGCGACCGTTCCCCAATGAATAGGCAGTGAAGTCCTTGTCCACCCATCCAAGACGGTCTGTGCGAAGGTATCTTCTGTCAGGCCGCCAGAGAAGCAAAAGCTCCGCCACACTCTGGCCTGCCTTTTCCACGGGAGCCAATTCAAGACCTCGATCAAACAACGAGTTCAAAGCGGCGACCGATTTCTTTGCAATATCCCGCTGTTCAAGAATAACTTCGTGCCAAGAACCATCGGGGTCCTGAACCGCTACGACACGTCCCCAGGCGGCATTTTCCGAATTCCGACACGTTCCTTTCACAACCACAGGCGAGCAGATCCGGACTGGATCAATATGGTCACCGTCACTTTGCCGCATTTGATAGACACCGTCCAACCGCAGGGCGAAACCGGATGGCATGCCGTCGGTATGAAACTCTGCTTCTCCGCTGAGATCAGTCTTGGCTATCGCCTCGCTAGCCGATGGAAATGACACGACATTTCTCTTGTCAGAGGCTGGCAGTATTGTGAGGTGCTGGATATTCATATGAGTTCTCACTGGACGTAGGATATTGTGCGCCGCAGGCATCTGCGACGAGAGTTTGAGCGGCTCCAGGCTGAAATGCTGGATACCTACATTGGTTTGGGGTGGTTAGGCTTGCCTAGCGAGCGAACGAGGCATTGGGCGCGAAGGCGAGCTCGGTTACGAAACCGCAGCGCAGCTCCGCTTCCCAGCGCTCGATATCTGAAAGCCGCCAGCGGGTTGTTGACCCGCCAAGCTTGACCGGCTTCGGGAAGTCTCCTTTCCGCTTCCAGCGCCAGATCGAGTCCTTCGATACATCGAAGCGCTTAAAGCGTTTCGATATTAACCTGAGACATATCCGGCAGCGTTGAAGTAGTTCCAGCACTCTGTTGGGTCGTAGAGATCGCAGATTGCTCCAATGGCCTCGAAGACTTCTGTGAAGCTCCTCGCCCCGACCCGTCGCAGGTGGGCTTTCAGCTTTGAGTAGGCCTGCTCGATGGGATTCAGGTCAGGCGAGTACGGTGGCAGGTAGAGGAACCAGCAGCCGTGGTCGCGCAAGGCCTGTGTCGCTTCTTTGTTCCGGTGGGTCGCGAGGTTATCGAGGATGACGACGGTGCCGGGAGCGATCTCGGGGACCAGCACTTCGCGGATATAGGTGGCAAACGCGGGGCCATCCATCGCGCCCTTGATGACCCAAGGCGCGATCAGCGCGTCTGGGGTCAGACCCGCGATCAGCGTCTGCGTGCCCCAGCTGCCAAAGGGTGCGTCCATTGTCAGGCGTTCACCCCGCTGCGCCCTGCCGCGCAGACGGGTCAGATTGGTCTTCACGGCCGTTTCGTCAATGAAGACAACGCGTTCGGGCAAGGCCGCAATGGCAGGCAGCCGATGTCTGAACCAATCGGCGCGCTGCTGCCTTACCCTTGCGCGACGGCGCTCGGTGGCGACCAGCGACTTTTTTTGTACGTGAACCCGAGCCGGGACAGCAGGTTGGCGATGGAGGAATGATGCACCCGCACGCCCTCGGCATCGGCCAGTGCATCGCGCAACTCAAAGAGCGTGATGTCGGGGTCCTGCGCGACCAGTTCTTCGAGGAAGGCTTGGTGCGGCGCCAGCTTTCCCTTGCCGCGCGGCGGCCCCTGGGGCGCCGGTTCCGCATGGCCCTTGGTCCTCACCTGAAGCGCCCATCGTGCGCCAGTGGCTGGTGACACCTTCAGATGCAAAGCCGCCGCGCGCCCGCTTAACCCTTCCTCAATCAGTCTCTGAAACCGCGTTCGAAGCGCCGCTGGCAAAGGTGCTGACATGATCCATCCTCCCAAACAGGATGATGATGTGGACGCCGCTGCCAGCGCAGCGCCTAGTATGGTGCTGATTATGAGTGCAGCAAAAGGAACGTTGGAAATGCACATCAAAACAA
>JAUIMF010000092.1 GCA_030433415.1 Gammaproteobacteria bacterium
GCTGTTGGGCCTACCGCTGGGGGCTGCCGCCCAGGGCGAGGCCATTGTGCAGACCGCCAGCGTGACCCGCGAAGCCACCGCGCCCACGGCGGACCTGCCCGGCACGGTCATCAGCACCCGCGACGCACAGGTACGATCCGAAATCGCCGGTCGCATCACCTGGATCGCCGAGGTCGGCCAGCTTATCGAGAAGGGGCAACCCATCGCCCGTCTGGATGATCACCTGCTGGCGCTGCAGTTGCGCCGCAACGAGGCGCAGGTCGCGCGCCTCAAGGCCGACATCGATGTGCGTACACGCCAACGTGCGCGTCTGGCACGGCTGGCCCAGGACAACAACATGGCCGAGGTGGAACTCGATCAGGTCGAAGCCGATATCGAGATGCTGCGTCAGGATCTGGCTATGGCCGTAGTGGATCGCGAGCGCACCGCCTATGACCTGAGCCGTGCGCGCGTCCCCGCGCCCTTCTCAGGCATCGTCGTTGCCCGCGACGCCTCAGAGGGCGAATACAGCACCGCCGGCTCACCACTGGTGCGTCTGGTCGACACGCAGTCCCTGGAAATCAGCGTGCCGGCTCCGCTGCGCGTTGCCCGTTTCAATCGCGAAGGCAGCACCGTGTCGGTACGCGGCGACACGCTGCACAGCATCGAAACCGTGCGCAGCGTCGTGCCCGTGGGCGATCCGCGTTCACGCATGATGGAATTGCGTATCGCCCTGAATGCCGGCACCTGGCTCATCGGCGAAGCCGTGACGGTGTCGCTGCCCCAGGCGGCTCCCACCGACATGTTGACGGTACCGCGGGACGCGCTGGTACTGCGGGACCGGGAGCAGTACGTGTACGCCGTGGGCAGTGACAACAAGGCGCGCAAAATCCCGGTGCAGACCGCCGGCGGCATGGGGGATCGCATCGCGGTGCAACCCCTGTCAGGTGAACTCGAAGCCGGTGCCAGCGTGATCGTGCGCGGCGCCGAAAACCTGCGTGAGGGTCAGGATGTGCGCGTTCTGGACAATAGCGTCGCCGCTCGCTGAGTCGTCGGGGCGGAGCGGGTATCTCGGGCCTGAGACCGCTCCGCTCAGGCGGCCTCGATCAAGGGACCGCCCGCACCGGCATCCCGCAATTCACCGATCACCGCAGCCTCGGTATCGGTTTCGCGCAGTAAGCCCAACACCTCGTCAACCCGCTGCGCAGCGACGCTCATAAGCAGTCCGCCGCTGGTCTGGGGATCAAACAGCAGTTGGCCTCGCTCACTGTTGTTACTCAGCTTTACCTGCTGACTCACGGCATCGCGGTTCCCCTCGTGCAGCGTACTGAAGATACCGGCCGCCATCGCTTTCAGCGCGCCGTCATAGACCGGCAGCGCTGCCAGCGTCACGCGCGCCGACAGGCGCGAACCCAACATCTCGGCAAGATGACCGGCCAGGCCGAAACCCGTGACATCGGTGAGGGCGCTCGCCCCGTGATCCCGCGCGATGCGTGCTGCAGCGCCGTTGCCGCGCTCCAGCGCCATCAGCGCGGCCTCGACGTGGCGACCATCGGCGCGGCTCTGCATCTGCGCGGCAAACAGGGCGCCACTACCCAGGGGTCGTGTGAGTATCAGCTGATCACCGGGCTGGCCCGAGGTTTTTTCGAGCACTGCACCGGACGTCGTGCCGTTCACCACAAAGCCCACCTGCAGCTCTGGCCCTTCCATGCTGTGACCGCCAAGCAGCGAGCAGTCCGCCGCGGTGAGCACCTCCATGGCGCCCCGCAGCACCGCCAGCAGGTCCCGACGCAGCAGTGCCGGCGCGGCGAAGGGCAATACGATAAGTGCCTGGGCGGAACGGGGGTCCGCGCCACTGGCATAGAGGTCCGACAAGGCGTGCTGCGCGGCGATACGCCCCATGCGCCAGGGATCGGCCACCAGCGCCCGCAACATATCGACGGACTGCACGACCGGCGCATCGCCGGGAAGCGGTACGGCATCGACGGCCCCCGGTGGCGGCGCGTGATCCGGATACTGCCTGCGCAGCTCGTCCAGCACTTCGGTGAGCACCTTCGCACTCACCTTGGCCCCGCAACCACCGCAGGGCATCGGCGCCCCGGGTGACTTTGCTGGCGCCATGGAGCGCTCCTGCAACTGCGTGAACTGATTCATAAAGCGCCGGTCGATAGAATCCTTCCAGCGCCAGACCCAGTCCCCGGCGATGCTCAGGCCATTGCGCTCGGCCACGGCCCGCTTTTCGCCCAGAGACATCAGCGACAAAAAACGCCGCTGAGGTCGATGTTCGCGCAGGGCGTTACCGCATGCCGCCGCAGCCAGGTTGTGCGCCAGCACCGGCGCCTGGCGCACGGCGAAAACCCCGGCCTTGGGCCGCACGTTGGCGATCTGCGTGGCGATGTCACCGGCACCGAATACATTGGCAAAGCCAGTGCTGCGCAGCGTGTCGTCCACCGCCATAAAGCCGCGCCGGTCCACGGGCAGGCCGCTCTCGGCGATCCATGGCGCGGGCGCTGCACCGGTGCTCCAGATCAGCGTGGCAAAGGGCGCGTCGCCGCCGTGTTCAAAATGCAGGCGCCGGGACTCCACCCGGGCAACGCGATGACCGCAGTGCAGGGCAATACCGAGTTTCTTCAGCTGCGCTTCAACGACCCGGCGTACACGAGACGGGTAGTCCGGCAGCACCTGATCCGCACCGCAGTACAGACTCAGGGCCGGGCCGTTTTCGCCAAAGCGATGAGCCATGGCCATCGCCACCTCGACGCTACCGGCACCGCCGCCAACGATGGCGATATCTTCGCCCGCCTTTGTCGTTGACTGCAGCTGCGTCCAGCGCTGCCAGAGTCCCGCCACGGGTTTTACCGGCACCGCGTGTTCCCGCGCGCCGGGAACGGAATCCAGTTCCGGTTGCGAGCCGATGTCGATGGACAGCAGGTCGTACTGCAGTTCCCCGCGTTGCTCACAGCGCAGCACACGATTGACCGGGTCCAGCGCCGTCACGGTGTCCGTAAGAAACCGCACGCCCGCCCACTGGCAGAAGCGTGTGAGGTCGATGTGCGTGTCTTCCAGCGAGTAGTGCCCGGCGAGCAGTCCCGGCAGCATGCCCGAGTAGGGCGTGAGCGGTGCCGGCGAGATCAGGGTCAGGCGCAGCCCTGGCGGTGGCTCCATGGCAAGCATGCGCAGCGCCAGGGCGTGGGCGTGACCTCCGCCGACAAACACCAGCTCGCGCTGGGGTGGATCAATGGGTGTCATGCAGCAGCTCCTGGAGCACAAACTCGTGCAGCCGGGTACGATCACCGGTGCACAGGCGCTCGCCGTCCCGCTGCGACAACTGGTAGCGATACATGGGGTCGTAATAGTCTTCGAGCAGGCGGCCGATCCACGCGCGATGCAGACTCGGATCGCCCTGCTGCTCCTGTTGATCGAACGCCGCGGCCATCAGTGCAGCGATGTGTTGGTAGCGCTCGCCACCCAGACGCTTGCGCGTACGGTACAAATCGTTCAGCAGGCGCTCCCGATGACGCGCGGGCCCCTCGGCGCCATACGCCGCCGCAAACCGGCCGCCGAGATCGACAATGTAATCCTCCAGCACCACATCAATGCGGTCTTCCAGCGGATACTCCAGCACCAGTAGCGGCGCTGCCGCCATGCGCTCCCGCAGGGTTTCGGGCAGGGACAGACGACCGATGAGACGGCCCTCGTCTTCGAGAAAAATGGGGCCGGGCGCACGCAGCTTGAGCAGGGCAATCGCCAGGGCGTTCTCAAAATCGATCTGTGAGGGCTGGGGCTCCAGCAGGTGGCCGAAGGCAGAGCCGCGATGGTGTGCCAGGCCTTCGAGATCAACGGATCGGGGTAGCGCTTCGATCAGGCGCGTTTTACCTGAGCCCGTAGCGCCGGCAACCAGAATGAACTCGCTGCTTTGGACCCGGTCCTCGAGCGTATCGAGCAGGAACCGACGCATGGCTTTGTAGCCACCCGTAATACGGGGGTAGTCCACTCCGGCCTCGGCCAGCCACTGCTGGACGATCTGCGAACGCAGGCCACCGCGAAAACAGTAGAGATAGCCCTCGGGATGCGCGGCGGCGAAGTCCCGCCACTGTTGCAGGCGGGCCTCGCGGGTGGCACCGCTGACCAGTTCGTGTCCCAGGCGAATCGCCGCATCCTGGCCCTGTTGTTTGTAACAGGTGCCGACCGCGGCGCGCTCTTCGTCGCTCATGAGCGGCAGGCTGGTGGCGCAGGGAAACGCGCCGTGGGCAAATTCGCCGGGAGCCCGGGTATCGAGCAGGGGAATATCGTCGAGGAACAGGCGCGCAAAATCCGCCGTGTCACCCCGGGCATCGCTCATGGTTCAGCCGTTGTCCTCGCCGCCGAACAGCGCGATCAGGCGATCCTGCAGCGCTGTTAGCGCCGGCGCCATCAGGGCAAAGTCCGCATCCAGGCGCGCCAGGCGATCCTCATCCATCAGCTCGTCGTTCTCCTTGACCAGGGCGTCGGCAAACTTCATGCGTCGCAGGCAGAGATCATCGCCCAGCAGAAACTGCAGCTGCTCCTTCCAGTCCAGCGCGATGCGCACCACCTGCATGGTTCCCTGCACGTGCTGGCGGACTTCGTCACTGAACAGATCGACACCCTTGCAGCGTACCACGGCCGCCTGCTCACCCATGTCGCGCAGCTCGCACTCTTCGCGGGCGCGAAAATCCTCGGGCAGGCTGCCATTGGTGATCCAGCCGCTCATGGCGGCGGCGGGGGCATGGCTGGTCTGGGGGGGGATCACGGGAAAGCTGCCGATGCCCTCGCGCAGCAGGTTCAGGGCTTCTTCGGCGCGACCGGCGCTGGCACTGTCGACGAACACCCAGCGCGCGGCGGGGTCGATGATCAGGCGCAGCTCCGCATGGCGGCTGAAGGCCCGGGGCAGGCAGTCCTGAATGACTTCGTCCTTGAGGGACAGTTTTTCTTTGCGATAGACCTTGCGCCCCTGCTGCGCCTCGATGCCCTCGATACGCTCCTTGAGCAGATCCCGCACTACGGAGGGCGGCAGGATCTTTTCTTCGCGACGCAGGCTGAGCAGAAACCGGCCATCGGCTGCATGCACCAGATTCTCGGTACCCTCACCCAGCGCCGGCACCCAACCCAGAGACAGCGGCTGGGCGGGCGTACAGGGACGAAACTGGCGCGCCGCGAGCTTGTCCTCAAGCTGTTCCGCCGAGAGATCAAGGCCCCGGGTCATTCGGTAGGCGCGCAGGTTCTTAAACCACATAGCTGACTTGTCCGCTGAAAAAAGCGGCACATTCTACACAACGGTCGAATCGCCGGGACAGGACCGCTAGTATCTGCAGACATTTTTCTTCGGGAATGCCTCATGCAATACCTGCACACTATGGTCCGGGCCCGGAATCTGGACGAAACCCTCGATTTTTACTGCGACAAACTGGGCCTGCAGGAAGTACGCCGCTACGACAGCGACAAGGGACGCTTCACCCTGGTCTTTCTCGCTGCGCCCGGAGACCTTGAAGCCGCACAAAGCAACAACGCGCCGGTCGTTGAAATCACCTACAACTGGGACCCTGAGACCTACGACGGCGGACGCAACTTCGGTCATCTGGCCTATCGCGTCGACGACATCTACGCCACCTGCCAGCGCCTGATGGACGGCGGCGTGACCATCAACCGTCCACCACGGGATGGGCATATGGCATTTGTGCGCTCGCCCGACGGCATTTCGATTGAGCTGCTCCAGGCCGGTGAGGCGCTGGCGCCGCAGGAACCCTGGGCGTCCATGGCCAATACCGGCAGCTGGTAGCCGCCATGCAGCGTCGCTCCTTCACGACGCGGCTCACGCTGCCCGTGATCGCCATCGCCACGCTGGTGATCGGCGCCGGGCTGGCGCTGGATTACCAGCTATCGAAAAACCGGCTGCTCACAATTGTCGAGGGCAATGCGCGCCAGGTGGTGAACGATGCGGCGCAGCGCATAGACGAGATGAGCACCGGGGTCGAAACCGCGGTGCGCCTGCTGAGCAGCGCCCTGCAGAGCACCCCTGACGAGGCGCTGGCGACGCGCCTGCTGCGCAGCGCCCTGGCGAGCAATCGCCACATCGATGCGGCAGCGATCATTCTGGCACCGGGTGCTGACAGTGCCCCACAGATATATCTGCAGCGACGTCACGTCGAACACGCCGATATGGCGCGTTCAGCAGCGCCTACAAGTGCGCAGCTGCAACGCTGGCTGGATGAGGCCGAGCGCGAGGGCGGGCCCTTCTGGACCAGCGCCGCAACGACGGGCCCGGAGCCCCGGGCGGCGTTTTTTATCGAGCCATTTCCGGATCAGCAGAGCACCACGCCACTCGGCCTGATCGTGGTCGCTGTCGCCCTCGAAGACCTGCATGGTTATCTCGAGGGCCTGCGCATCGACCATGACGGCTTCGGCTTTTTACTCACACCCACCGGCGTCGCCATCGGCGCGCCTCGCGGCATTGTGCGGGCGACCGATGCCGACACCCTGCTGGCGCCGTTGTCTGCGATCGATTGGGATCGCTGGTTTGCGGACCCCGCTGCGCCACTGCGCACTCGCGTCAATTGCCCCCGCCGGGCAGGCGAATGCGACCTGCACGTGCAGGCGGTGCAGGACAGCCGCTGGTTCGTCGGCACCGTGTACTCTCCCCAGGCGTTGCTACAACCTCTGCGGGACTACGAGTTGCGCACGGTAGCCCTGGGTGTCGCGATGCTCGTGCTCATGGCCGCCCTCGTGATTGCCATCACGCGCCACCTCACCCGTCCCCTGCTGAGCCTCACCGCCGCCAGCGAAGCCATTGCCAGAGGCCAGCTCGACGGCGAGCTGCCACCGATGCATGCCAACGATGAGCTCGGGCGGCTTGTGCACAGCTTTGACACCATGCGCCAGGACCTCGCCACGCACATCCATACCATTGAGCAAGCGGCGGAACAACGCAGCCGCCTCGAGGGTGAACTCAGTGCCGCCCGCGATATACAGATGGCGATGGTGCCCCAGTCCGGTGAAGCCTACCGTTGTGCCGGCTATGCGCTCTGGGCCCGACTGCGCCCCGCCCGCGCCGTCGGGGGTGATCTTTACTCCTTTGAAGAGCGCGGCCAGGTACTGCGTTTTGCGGTGGGTGACGTTTCTGATAAGGGCGTACCCGCCGCCCTGTTCATGGCCCGGGCCATGGGCCTGATACAGCAATGGGAACGCGATGACGCGACGATCACGCCAGCCCAGGCCCTTCGTCGCTTGAACAGGGCACTGGTACGCGATAACGACAATTGCATGTTCCTGACCCTGTTTCTGGGCGAGCTGCATCTGACACAGCGCACCCTGAACTACGCCAGTGCCGGCCATACGCCGCCCCTGCTGCTACGCGATGGCACGGTGCGCGTGCTGGAGCAGGAGCGCGGTCCGGCCCTGGGCCTGGCGGATGACCTGGAGTTCCCGGACAACCGTCTGACCCTGGCAAGCGACGACCGCCTGGTGATCTACACCGACGGTTTCGATGAAGCCATGAACCCCCACAACGACACCTTCGGCGATGCACGCCTGCAACAGGCGGTCACCGAGGCCGACGATCTGCCCCTTCCCGACGCCGGTGCGGCCCTTTTCAATGCCATCGATGAGTTCGCCGACGGCTGCGATCAGGCCGACGATATGACGCTGCTGCTGCTCGAACCCGGTGAGCGACGCAATCGGCCGTTACAGGTGTCCGGCACCAGCCTGCCCGTGGATGCGATGCTGGTCGAACATGCAACCCATTGGCTCGATGAGCAGTGGCAGGTGCAGGGGTTGTGGGCAGAGGGCCTGAATGAGCTGCAGCTGGTGCAGGAGGAGCTGCTGTGCAATCTGCGCGATCACAGCGGGCTCGATGCGTCCCACACCATCACCCTGACGCTGCAGCGCTACGCAAGCCGGGTCGAGCTCGAATGTGTCGACCCCGGCCCCGCCTTCAATCCGCTGCAGGACGGCACGCGCTCGCCCCTGGGTGCCTCGATTGACGACGCTGCCATCGGCGGTCTGGGCCTGCATCTGATCACACGGTTCACCGATCGCCAGTCCTACACGCGCGAGCACGGTCGCAATATACTGCGCCTGACCCGCGCCTTCCCCGAGCGGAATACACAAAGCTGATCATTGCACGAGGACTCCCCATGGAGCTCAACATCGAACAGCACGACAACAGCGAGAAATCCCTGCTGCGCCTGGATCTGCAGGGCCGCCTGAACACGGGGACGGCCCCGATGCTGGATACCACGCTGCAGCAGGCCATCGACGGGGAGCGTCAGATGGTGTTGCTGAACATGGCGCAGCTCGAGTACATCAGCTCGGCGGGGCTGCGCGTGATCTTCAAAGCGGCGAAACAGATGAAAGCGGCGGGGCGCAGCCTGGCCGTCAGCAATCGCCAGCCCCAGGTTGAAAAGGTCTTCGAGATTCTGCAGGCATTACCGGATATGGCGGTGTTTGCCAGCGATGCGGAGCTGGACGACTACTTAGACGCGATGCAGAAGAAGGTGACCGGTGACGACTGAGCAGCCACACCGGGCAGCCAAACGCCGGACCGTAAGGCTTTAACCGCGTAGGAAGCTGATGATCCAGTTCGCCATGCGATCCGTCGCGGGCGCCTCGGCCAGCGAGGCCGTGCCGCTGGCGTAGCGATCCTCGCCGATGCGATCGCGGCGAAAATCCATGATTTCAAGGGAGTAGGCCGGCACAAACTCCGGATGGCCCTGTAGCGTCAACACCTGGTCACCGATCTGGCATACCGCATTCGGGCAAAACTCGCTGCCGGCGAGGGTGCGGGCGCCTTCGGCGTTTACCGTCACCTGGTCCTGATGACTCACAAGCACGGGGAACGACAACTCGCCGTCATCAAACCACGCGGGGCGCTCGGTAAACCGATGGTGGTGTATGCCGACGCCCCAACCCGCGTCCGCTTTTTCGGTCTTTCCGCCCAGGGCCTGGGCAATGGCCTGATGGCCAAAGCAGATGCCGACGATCTTCTTGCCGTGCGCATACAGGCGACGGATAAACTCGAGGAGCGCGTGAATCCACGGCAGATCTTCGTAGACACTGAACTTGCTGCCGGTAATGAGATACGCGTCCACTTCATCCAGATCTGCGGGGTACTCGCCCTGCATCACGTCGTAAACAACGAACTCCAGGTCCGATGCCCGGTCTCCCAGCAGACGAATAAACATGTCGGGATACTCGCCGAAGCGCGGCACCCATTCCTCGCGAACCTGGTCTGTCTTCAGAATGCCGACTTTCACGTTGTACTTCTCCCACGGAACGCGAGGAGTCTACGGAGCCTTGCCTTGCGCTGTCCATAACCCCGGGGCGGTGCCGTGGATTGCGTTACCATGCGCGCATGAACCGCCTCTACTACGCGTTTGTACTGATCCTGGGCCTGGCACTCCTGGCTGTGAGCAACGCCACAGCCAACGCCGCCACCGCCCCCACCACTGCTGACGCCTTTGCCGGAACAGCGGCCTGCGCCGACTGTCACACCACCGAGCATCAACGCTGGCAGAACTCGCATCACGATCTGGCTATGCAGCGCCCCACCGATGCGTCCGTGCTCGGCGACTTCGACAACGCCAGCTTCGACTACCTTGGCGTGACCACGACCTTCTTCCGACGCGATGGTGGTTTCTGGGTACGAACCGACGGACCTGATGGCACGCTGACGGACTATCCCGTGGAATGGGTGTTTGGCGTCTACCCGCTGCAGCAGTACCTGCTGCCACTGGACCGGGGCCGCCTGCAGGCCTTGTCCGTCGCCTGGGACAGTCGCAGTGCCAGCGAGGGTGGCCAGCGCTGGTACCACCTGTATCCCGACGAAGCGATCACACACGACGACCCCCTGCACTGGACCGGCCCCTACCAGAACTGGAACACGCGCTGCGCCGAATGCCACAGTACCGACGTACGCAAGAACTACGACGCCCGCTCCCGCCAGTTTTCCACGACGTTTTATGAGGATGATGTGGGCTGCGAGGCCTGCCATGGACCCGGCGCGAAGCACGTGGCACACGCCCGAACCGGCACGCTCGGGGAGCTTGAGCACGGTGGCTTTCCACTGTCGCTGACCGCGCGTGGCCGCTGGGTCTTTGGCGAAGAGAACGGCGAGGAAAATGCCATCGCCGACCGCAGCGATCCCGCTGACACCCAGACAGTGCTGGACACCTGTGGTCGCTGCCACGCCCGGCGCGGCACCCTCGGCGATGACTATCACTACGGACGTCCCTTCGCCGACACGCATCGTCTTTCACTGTTGGGTGCCCCGCTCTACCACCACGACGGCCAGATTCTCGATGAGGATTACGTTTACGGTTCGTTCCTGCAGAGTCGCATGTACCAGGCGGGCGTGGTGTGCGCGGACTGCCACGAGCCCCACTCCAACGCTCTACGCGCGCCGGGCAATGGGGTCTGCAGCCAGTGCCATCGCGCCTCGGTTTTCGACAGCGTCGATCACCACGGCCATCCCGCCGATTCGACCGGCGCCCAATGCGTGAACTGCCACATGCCTACGACCACCTACATGGGTGTGGATGCGCGGCGGGACCACGCCATGGCCATACCCAGGCCCGACCTGTCGATCACGATTGGCACCCCGAACGCCTGCACCGGTTGCCACAGCGACAGAAAACCCGAGTGGGCGCTGGACGCCCTGCGCGAGCGCGGCGTGGTGTTCAGAGACACCAGCCGCCATAGGGGTGCCGTGATGGCCGCCGTGCATCGGGGCGACGCCCGCGCCGTGCCCGCGTTGGCGGAACTCGCAGCCGACCCACAAACCCCGGCCATCTGGCGCGCCACTGCGCTGGAGGGTGCTACGGCGGCCGGCGATGAGAGCGCGCTGCGCCTGGCGCACTCGCTACGTTCCTCGTCGGACTCGCTGCTGCGCGTCAGCGCCGTGCGGTCCCTGCAGTCGCTACCGATGCGCCAGCGCTACGCCATGCTGGGGCCGATGGTGGAAGATCCGGTGCTCGGGGTTCGCATGGAGGTCGCCGTCGGCCTGGCCGATGTCCCGCTCGATGAACTGCGCGAAGAGGACCGCAACACCCTGCTCGCGCTGTTCGACGAATACCGCGCCACGCAGACAAAAAACGCCGACATGCCCTCGGTGCAGCTGCAACTCGGACTCTTTTATCTCGCACGAGGTGATTTTCCCGCCGCGGAAGCGGCGTATCGCGAAGCGCTGCATCTCAATCCCCAGTTCGTACCCGCCCACCTGAACCTGGCGGATCTGCTGCGCAGCCAGCAGCGCGAGGATGAAGCTCGCGAGCAGTTGCACCGCGCCCTGACCGTCGCCCCGGAAAGCGGTGACGTGATGCACGCGCTGGGTCTGCTTGAAACCCGCGCCGGTAATCGCGACGAGGCGCTGCGTTGGCTTGGCCTTGCGGCGGATATCGAAGAGGAGGGCTCGCGACACCGCTTTGTGTACGCGATAGCGCTGCATGATCTGGGTGATCCCGCGGGCGCACTGGTAATGCTGCAGCGGCTGCATCAATCCCTGCCCGGTGACGAGCAGACACTGCTGGCGCTGGTCAATTACAGCGCCGAGGCTGGGGATACTGCGGCCGCAAAACGCTATATGTCCCGCCTGCTCACGCTGGCGCCCGACAACGCCCGGTATCAGCGCATGGCCGGTTCATTGGGGCTCTAGAATTCAGTGCAGCGTGGCCCTGCGGTACAGCGACTCCGGGGACGTCGGCCGCACCGAAGGCGCGTCTTGATCAAGGCACCGCATCCCCTCGATTTTGAGACGGCGTCTACCCCGCACAACAACGAATCGATCTGACCCATTTTCGGCAAGGTATTCCAGCGTGGCATTGGCTCCCGCGACAACTACCAGCACCAGACGATCCTGCGAGAGCTGTCTCAATACGTCCAATAAGCAAATTACCGTGCGCACATAGCGATTGATTTCGACGGCATCGCAGACGCGCTGGGCGATCAGGTAAATACCCGCCGCCTCAAGCGCTGAGCCAGCGATGTTCACGCGATACGGCGTGGGAGCCACGGACAGTTCGGCGAGCCGATCCAGACAGTCTCGCCAGTGTTCGCCGGCGGCATCGGGTGATGCCATGAGCGAGCGCCGGTGATGCTCGCATAGAAAGTTCAGACGCATGCTGTGCCCCGTGGTGCTTATCATTCCACGGCAACATTAATGATAATCGTTATTATTTGCAACAACCGAGGCGCCTGTCCCCTGCGCCTGCTCAGTCCACCGGGCTAAACACCAAGGTAGCGTTCACGGGTACCGCTGTGGCGATGGCCTTCAGACCGGCGATATTGCGCAGCGCCTCAATGCCCGCCGCGAGCTTGA
>JAUIMF010000009.1 GCA_030433415.1 Gammaproteobacteria bacterium
GCAGATTCAACGGTAGCGGTAGCGAGTACGGAACCGCCGTTGAAGCCGAACCAGCCCAGCCACAGAATGAAGGTACCGAGCGTCGCCAGGGGCAGGTTGGCACCGGGGATCGCCACAACAGAGCCGTCCTCGCGGTATTTGCCTTTACGAGCGCCCAGCAGCAGTACGCCTGCCAGGGCTGCGGCCGCACCGGCCATGTGTACGATGCCGGAGCCGGCGAAGTCCAGGAAGCCCAGGTCACCCAGGGTGTACATGCCAAACACGGGGTTGCCGCCCCAGGTCCAGCTGCCTTCCATGGGATAGATGAAGCCGGTCATCACAACAGCGAAGGCCAGGAAGGCCCACAGCTTCATGCGCTCAGCGACGGCACCCGACACGATGGACATGGCCGTGGCAACAAATACCACCTGGAAGTAGAAGTCCGCAGACGGGGCGTAGGTGGCAGGCTCTTCGGCTCCCGCAACACCGTCACCGGTGATGGTCGAGAGCAGGTAGTCGCCGCCGTACATGATGGCGTAACCGCACACCATGTACATGATGCAGGCAATGGCAAACAGCGCCACGTTTTTGGTCAGAATCTCGGTGGTGTTCTTGGAGCGGACCAGGCCTGCTTCGAGCATGGCGAAGCCGGCGGCCATCCACATGACCAGGGCACCACAAACGAGGAAGTAGAAGGTGTCGAGCGCGTAGCTCAACTCAAAAATTTGGTTTTCCATGGAAGTGTCTCTTCTCTATGAATTCGGGGGGCTGGGGCGGGGTGCCTCAGATCGCTTCTTCACCGGTTTCGCCGGTGCGGATCCGGATCACCTGTTCCAGAGCCGAAACAAAGACCTTGCCGTCGCCGATCTTGCCGGTATTGGCGGACTTGGTGATGGCTTCGATGGTCTGATCAACCATGCTCTCGGCAACCGCGACTTCGATTTTTACCTTGGGCAGAAAATCCACTACGTATTCCGCGCCGCGGTAGAGCTCGGTGTGTCCCTTCTGACGCCCGAAGCCCTTGACCTCGGTAACCGTGATGCCCTGTACCCCGATCTCAGACAGAGATTCGCGTACGTCATCGAGTTTGAATGGCTTTACGATAGCCGTTATTAGCTTCATGTAGTTCTCCTGACTGAACGTGGGCGCTCCTCGGGAGCACCAATCTGGTCCGCCGTCCTGTCGGTCCTTAATGAGACATTACGGCGTTCGCGCAAGAGCTTTCAGCAATGGCTATGCCAGTCACAATTAATTCAAAAATTTCAGCGTGTTACGAAAATTCAGGATAAAAACCGACTGGCTTGTCTGGCGCTATCGACAATTTCGATGCACCAACATGACGCATCGCACCACCTCGGTGCACCACCGTGGTCTGGGAACCCAGCCACCTATCCACTAGACTGCAGACTCCTCACAAACAGGTCTGAGCATGGCAATCAAACCCCCTCCCATCGGTGACGTGATGCAGCAGGTCAATGATCTCGTTGGCCCCTCAGGGCTGGTCGATGAAGTCGACCGCAACGCGCGCCAGCTCATTCAATCGGCGCTGCGTAAACTGGACTTTGTGAGTCGCGAAGAGTTCGACACGCAGACCGCCCTGCTGGAGCGGACGCGCAGCAAGGTCGCCGCCCTGGAATCTGAATTGGCGGCCATGACGACGCTCGTTGAGCAACTCGAGGCGAGGAACCGGGAGCAGAGCTGACCCGCCCTCGCCCAGAATAACGGGAGCGCAGGGACGCGCTCTTTTTGCATCAGGGATGAAGCATGGACTACGCCGTGGTCCTTTCACGGGCCAATCAGGGACTCGACGCACCACTGGTGCGCGTTGAGGTTCACCTTTCCAATGGACTACCCGCCTTTACCGTAGTGGGTATGCCCGAGACCGCGGTGCGCGAGAGCAAAGATCGCGTTCGCAGCGCACTGCTCAATTCGCATTTTGAGTTTCCGGACCGTCGCATCACGGTGAATCTGGCGCCGGCGGATTTGCCCAAGGGCGGCGGTCGCTTCGACCTGCCCATAGCGCTGGGCATTCTGTGTGCATCGGGGCAACTACCCGGCGAAGCGCTGCTGAACACTGAGTGTTTTGGTGAGCTGGCCCTGGACGGCAGCCTGCGCGGCGTACGCGGACTGGTCGCCGCCACGCTCGCAGCTACCCAGGCGGGCCGCCGCGTGGTACTGCCACGCGAGGCTTCGGGTCGCTGCCTGCAGGTTCCCGAGGCGCAGCTGTGTTGTGCCACCGACCTGCTGAGCCTGTGCGCCGTATTGCGGGGGCGCGCAGACAGCGAGCCCATGGAGGCAACACCACCGGCGCCCGCAAGCGCCTGCCGGGACCTGTGCAGTGTTCAGGGCCAGCCGCTGGCACGCAGGGCGTTGGAGATTGCGGCTGCAGGCAGGCACCATCTACTTTTCAGCGGACCACCCGGCACCGGTAAAAGCCTGCTTGCGAGCTGCTTGCCAGGAATACTGGCTCCCGCGCGCGATGGCGAAGACTTGGAGATCGCCGCTCTGCACGACCTTTACGGCGATGCGTCGTTACCCGGCACCCGCCCCTTCCGGGCACCGCACCACAGCGCCAGCGCGGCATCGCTGATCGGCGGTGGCTCCATACCGCGCCCCGGCGAGGCGTCCCTGGCTCACGGCGGCGTGCTGTTTCTGGATGAACTGCCGGAGTTTTCGCGCCACGCCCTGGATATGCTGCGCGAGCCCCTCGAGACCGGCGAGATCACCCTGGCGAGGGCGAACTGCCGCCTGCGCTACCCCGCCCGCTTTCAGTTGATCGCCGCCATGAACCCCTGTGCTTGCGGCTACGCCGGGGACTCCCGGCGACACTGTCGCTGTTCACCGGCGCAGCGGAGTGCCTACGCAGGCCGGGTATCAGGCCCCCTGCTGGATCGCATCGACCTGCGGGTACTGGTATCGCGCGAAGACAGCGGCGACCTCTTCAGCGCCGACCCCGGCGAAAGCTCCAGCGAGGTCCGTCAGCGGGTACAGCGCTGTGACCAGCGCCAGATACAACGCCAGGGCAAGGCCAATGGTGCCCTGCAAGCCGAAGAGTTGCTGCGCGTGTGCGCGCTTAAAAAACCGGAGCGCGATCTGTTGCGAGGGGCGATGGCACGCCTGCATCTCTCGGGACGCGCAATTCACCGGGTATTGCGGGTGGCAAGGACCATTGCAGATCTTGCCGACGAAGATGCCGTGACACCCGAGGCCCTGCACGAAGCGCTGGCCTATCGCCTGGACTCGGGGACACCCGCCTGAGCACGGAACTCTACAGCGACAGAAAAAAAGACAAAAAAAAGCCGCGACCGAAGCGCGGCTTCTCTAACAAATCCCAACGTATTCACCGGGAAATACTGCGTTAACCAAGCATTAACCGGTGCTTGAGTACCGTGGAGCCCTACTCAATCACCCGTAGACAAGTCCTATGAAAACGAACTTCAATCTTCTCCGCATCCTCGTGGTAATGACGTCTATCATCACTTTGGGAGCCTGCTCCTCAGACTCATCAAACACGCGGCCCATCGATACCAATACTTCGCTACGCGCTCAACTTCAAACGGTGGTTGACGATGCAGTGGAGAGCGGTTTGCCCGGCGTATCACTGCACCTGCAAGACGGCAGCAAACATATTAGCGTGGTCGCAGGTGTCGTGAATAAGGAAACCGGAGAACAGATGACATCGTCGAGCATGTCACATGCTGGCAGTATCGGAAAGGCCTTCACTGCCACGCTAGTACTCCGTCTAGTCGACATGGGGTTTTTGAGACTAGACGACCCAATCGATCTCTGGCTCGACCCTGAAATGAGCGCAATGATCACTGACTCCGACAAGATCACGGTAAAAATGTTACTCGCGCATACCAACGGTGTTCCAAACTATTTCGAAATCCCCGCATTTCAAGTTGCCTTCCTTGAGGCACCCGGAAAAATCTGGGACCCGATGGAATTACTGAGCTACATCGCAAACACAGAAAATCACTTTCCACCCGGTTCAGAGTATCGTTACACCGACACAAGCTTTTTGTTGGCGGGCCTAGTTGCAGAGCGTGTTACGGGTGTGCCAATTGGTATGGCTTTGAGGCAATGGGTCTTTGAACCTGCTGGCCTAGAGAATTCCTTTGGACCATATGAAAACCTGGGTCAACCCGAAACGATGCGGGCATATGTCCCTATCAGCTTTTTCGAGGGCCTGGATCTGGATCTGGATTTGGATCTTCCCGTGGACGAACCCGATGTCGATACCACCGACTGGTTGAACTCTGAGGGGGATGGACATGCATCGGTGCAATCTATACCCGCGGACTTGAATACATTTATCAGAACCCTAATCGATACTGATACTCTGGTATCCGAAGAGCTGAGAGCCGAAATGATGACCGAGTCCTTCTCTGGCGTCTCGGGATATGGGCTTGGACTGCAGATTTTTGATGACGGCTCAATATTCGGGCATGGCGGAAAAGGTCTCGGGCTGCACTCGTTAATGCGCTACTCTCCATCTGAGAACTTGAGTCTCGCAATAGTTGTCAATGCATCATTTGGGATCTATGACGAGCTTTATAGTGAGTTTATACATCAATTGAATCTGGTTCTGGCAGGCAGGGAGTGAACGTGGTGTCTCAGCCATTCGGTACAGCAGGCCATATACCGTCGCGACAAAGGAGCCGGTATCAATGCCGAGTCATACCCGCGATAGAGAGAATACCTAGATTTTCAGGCCTTCAAGTACGTACAAAAAGACGCAAAAAGTGGCTGTAAATGAAAGCCCAAATGCACTGCGCCTACTAATAGTAGAAGACGATATCGCACTTGCTGCATCCATAGGAGACTGGTTTGAACTCGATGGCCATAGTTGTGACTACGCCACTGATGGTCGGATCGCCTTGGCACTGATATCCGAAGCTGAGTTCGACGTTATTCTGCTGGATGTGAGCTTGCCGCGCATTGATGGTCTCGAAGTGGCTCGGCAGATACGAAAACGGGGGAACACTACTCCAATCCTGATGCTCACTGCGCGCGACGCGATCGAAGATCGGGTTCTTGGCCTCGACTCTGGCGCCGACGACTACGTTGTTAAACCGTTCGCTCTTGTCGAGGTCGCTGCTCGAGTTCGCGTACTGTCAAAACGTCGCACAGGAGATGTGCAGCGTTTGGTTATTGGCTCATTGGTATTATTGGTCGACGAACACCGCGTGGTAAGAGAAGAACATGAGATTAAGCTATCTCCCATTGGCTGGCGACTACTTGAAACTCTCGCTCGCGCCAGCCCGGCTTCTGTTGATCGCGACACTCTGAGATTCGCAGTATGGGGTGATGAGCCACCACTGACGGACAATCTAAAAGTACAGATGTTTAAGCTACGGAGCGCTATTGATAAGCCGTTTAGCACTCCGATAATCGAGACTACTGCCCGCGGCTATCGTTTGCGAACGAATGGTTTATCCAACGATTGAAAATGGCGTTTAAATGGCGATGTCGATTCGAAAATCGCTGAGCCTGGCGCTGCTGAGCATTACGCTAACTATGGTCATAGGCTACAGTTGGTTAATGGAGGCAAACCTCGTTTCAGGGGTTTTGTTTAGCTCCGAGATTCGTCTTAATCGCGCAGCCGATGCATGGATCAAATCGAAATCTGAACTACCTTCTTCAGATAGCTTCGCGGAAGAGGATCAGAGCACTACAATCCTAACGCCGCCACCTGACGGAACACCTATTATCTGTACAGATAGGAAGTCTCTGCCAATAGCTGTGCAAGAACATTTGCCCGAGGTGCTTGTCGATGGGCAATTCACGATAGTAGAAATCGATGAAATTGGTTTACTAAACATCGGATACCTTCTTCATTTGTTTCGAACATCACCCGGTGGCAACGGCTTGCATGTTGTGCAACGGCTCGTGCTCGCTGATTATGAAGAGGCGCGCGTGCAGAAGCTGGATGCATTAATCAACAAGCGCTCATTGCTGCCGGCCGCTATGTTTATTCTTACCAATGTTTCCATTGTGCTGTTGTTCGGTCACTATGTAGCCAGGTCAACTTCGCGACTATTGGAATGGTGCGATAGCTTATCCCTCCAATCGCTCCCTAAGAATCCACCGCCGCTTTCTTTCCTGGAAATGCAAAGCATCGCCGCGGGCACGCTTGCCGCGGTCCAGCGTGAACATGAGGCGATTGAGCACAGACAACGATTTCTGCGCTTCGCAAGCCATGAGCTACGTACACCACTAGCGATTGCATCTGCCAACACGGAATTGCTGACGAGGCACGGTGTAGATAGCAAAGCCAAGAGCGCGTTGACTCGACTTGAAGAGTCGCTCAAAAACATGAGCAGTTTAACAAATACGCTACTTTGGCTTGGTCGCGGTGAAATTCCTTTACCCGACCCCGAACCCGTAGACTTAACTAACCTTGTCAGTAGCATCGTCGAAGATAACCGTACGCTGGCAACAAACAATAGCGTGATCGTCGAGGTTATTGATTCGTTGAATGAACCGGTTATGCAGCCTCGGGTGTTACTAGTGATTCTGTTTTCTAACTTAATAGGTAATGCCATTCGTTATACACGGGACGGTTTCGTAGTGATCCGTATTACTACGGATACCATAGAGATCGAGAACCATGGCAATCAAATCGGAAATGACGCGGGTGCGGGAGGACATGGGCTTGGCCTGCAGCTAGTTGAATGGGTCGTCGAGCGCGCAAATTGGCATTGGGATGAGGAAACAGGCGAGACGTATTGCCGTCATAGCATCCGCCTGAAGCGCACAAATAGTTAGCAGGTCGCAACCCCAGTGGGTAGCTCTTTTCAACAATGCATATGTTTACCCAGAGTTAACCGCTGTCGGAGTAAGGTTACTCCTCCCTCACTTCCTACAGAAGGACTACTGCCTTGTTGCCTTATTTCAAATATAACTGCGTCTACGCCCTAGTGATTTTCATTGTCCGCTCGAAGCCCTGGACCGTACCTTTGGTAAAAAAATTACCAATGAAACGTACAGCACACGTTTTCATGCTGTTCGTGCTTGCTACACTGGTGGGGTGTGCGTCTGGATCAGCCTTGGTTACTGGGCAGGTTCGACCACCCATCGAAGATCACAAAAATGTTTCTATCTTGACCGAGATGCCGGACGGGTCTCAACTAATCGCTATAGTGAAGGCTTCGTCAGATTCTGGGTGGACTCAACAAGGCAGTCTCGACTATGCAGTCGACGAGTTGAAAAAGCAGGCAGCAAAAGTTGGTGCAAATGCCGTTGTTCTAAGCGCTCGAGACACATCAACTCAAACTGCAGGGGTGCCCACGAAAGCTGGAGGCACATTCATTGGTACATTCGCAGTGGAGATCGTTCAGGGCACCGCTATCTGGGTCAACTAGCGTAGGTGGTGACACCCGAGGCCCTGCACGAAGCGCTGGCCTACCGCCTCGACTCGGGGACACCCGCCTGAGCAGGGCGCTCTACAGCGACAGAAAAAAAGACAAAAAAAAAGCCGCGACCGAAGCGCGGCTTTCTTACCCGCAGCCGATTTACTGGCTGTTGGCAATCATGTAATCGACGGCAGCGATAATGGCTTCGTCAGACAGGTCCGCACGACCACCTTTTGCCATCATGCTCGTGCCGGCCACGCCATTGAGGCCGCTGTTGTGAAGCGCTTCAACACCTTTGGCGATACGCGGTTCCCAGGCAGCGAGGTCGCCCACCTTGGGAGCACCACCGGCACCGGTTGCGTGACAGGCCATGCAGGCCATGTTGTAGGTACCTTCGCCATCGATGACCGCCGCCGCACCGCCTGCAGCCGCCGCCGCAGCGGGCGCTCCACCGCAGCTTTCGCCTTGCAGACAGACGTCGCCGACGGGCTTGATACGGGCTTCGATTTCGGCGCGCTGGGCATCGCTCAGGTCGACGGCGTGCGCCGCGCCAATAACGGCCAGGGCCAGGACAGGTGCTACAAACTGCTTGATCACGGGAAAATCCTCCGTTTGGACGGCGCGCATTATAGCTTCAGGACCCCGTTCCTCAAAGTCGGCAAATGTCCGTAACGTGCGGCTTTTGCTAGCATCCCGGTGCAATCGTTTCTCATTCACAGCCCCTGGCCCTGTTCGGAGTCCCCGTCATGCATATTTATACCTTTGATTCGGCGCCCAACCCGCGTCGCCTCGGCCTGTTTATCGCCTACAAGGGTCTCGAAATACCGACCACCCAGATCGACATGCGCAGCAACGCACACCGTGATGAAGCGTTTCTGGCGATCAACCCCATGGGCACGGTGCCAGCTCTGGTGACCGACGAAGGCGTGCTACTGACCGAGGTGATCGGCATCTGCGACTACCTTGAATCGCTGTATCCGGAACGGCCACTCATGGGTCGCACGCCGCTGGAGCGGGCTCTGGTACTGAGCTGGGATCACCGCATCTATACCTCGTTGCTCGAAGCCTTTGCCGAAATGCTGCGCAATCGCAGCCCCGCCTTTGCCAACCGCGCCCTGCCCGGGCCCATTGATATCGAGCAGATTCCCGAGCTGGAACACCGTGGCCGCAAACGTTTTCGTGGCACGCTGGAACTGCTCAACGAGGAACTGGGCGACCAGCCATTCTTGTGCGGCGACAGTGTGACCGTCGCCGACATCGGCCTGCTGGTCGCCATCGAAACGGCGAGCTGGGTGAAGGAATCCCTGCCCGACAGCTGCACCAATCTGCAGCGCTGGCTACAGAGCACCCGCGCCGCCCTGAGCTGAGTCCGCCGCGCGCATGAGCCGGGGACGCCGAACGACGCTGGGTGTGCGCGGTCTGCTGGGTCTACTATTGGCACTGACGCTCAGTGCATGCGGCAGCGATGGTAATGAAGCCACGCTCAACACCTACCTCACGCGTCTGGCACGGCCTTTGGGCACCAGCGCCACCCCGGTCGCGGCGCGTGTCGATGCACCGCCGCGCGCTGAAGCGCTGATGCTGAGCATTGCGTCGGACTCCCTCGATGGCCTGGATTTTCTGCGCCTGCGCGGCTGCGCCCTGCAGGCGACGGTGGCGCGCCGCAACAGCAGCCTGGGGCGCGTTGCGCCGCCGTCCCAGCGCCTGCTGCTCGAGTTGGCGTTTTTGCGCGAAGCGCCGCCGTGCATCGACAAGCTCGACAACGACGGTGAACGGGAACTCGCGGGTCAGTTGCGCGAGGCGATTACCCGCAAAACGGCGCAACTGCCACGCCTGATCTTCAATGCCACGCTGGCCTCGATAGAGTTTCGCGACTTCTGGCGCAGTACGCGCCTACCCCCGGATTACCCCGCCAACACCAATAGCCTGGTGGTCACCGCTCTCGAACACATCGTCAGCGACACCGAGCGCTGGCTGGCGGGTGACTACGCGGCCGACGAGCGGCGCTTTGAACTGGCCCTGAGCACCGTTGCTCAGGGCGATGGCGGCGAACTGCTGCGTGCCCTGCAGCTGCAGCACAATGCGCTTACTCAAGCGAATCGGTTGATCGAACAACGCCAGCCACAGGGGCCACTGTGCCGGGCCGAGCTGAAGCCCGATGCCGCCGACATCTTGCGCACCGTCGCTCGCAAGTATTTTGTGGGCGAAGTGCAACGGTGGTCCGCAAACCTCAGCCAGCGCTTTCACGCCCTGAACCCGCCTTTTACGACCCTGGAAAACACGCTGAGCGGGGTGCTGCCCCCGTCCTACCGGCAATGGCAGGTGGCGCGAAACCAACTGCTCAGCGAAGGCATGGATGCACCCGCTGCCCACGTCACCCAACTGCAGAACCTTCTCGGGTCCTGCTATGCCGAGTTCGGCCCCGAGGCATCCGCCCCCGGCAGAAAGCAGCCATGAAAGCCCAGGGGCGTCACGCGATCCATCTCGGCCCGCATCAGCGGTCCTGACGCCAGACGCTGCGCATCGAGCAGGGCGACGCCGGTGCGTCCGGCGCGGTAGTCCAGATAGCTGTGCACCAGGTAATTGTTGCCCTTGCCGGGAACAAACAGGGGCTCTTCGACCACCACCCCGTCGCCATAGTCAAAGCGGTCCTGCTTACCGGTCAGAGGATCTACGGCCACCACGGCGGACCCTAACGAGGATTCGGAGCGCTCCTGACCGGCGGACCCATAGAGCGTCTGTGCCCGAAAAGGCTGGCGCTGATCAAAACCCGGGAACTCCATCACCACACCCAGTGGCTCCACCCGGGCTGCGCGCGCAGGCAGATCAATGGTGTAGCGCACCAGCTCGGCCCCCGTGTGATACGCACCGGATTGCTGTTGCGCCAGCAGGCGCATGCCATCGCTCATGATGCGTGCATCGGGATAGGCACAGCCGGTAAAGCTGATCTCGCGCCCCTGTTCCCAGCCGTTGCCAAAATGGAACACAAAGGTCGCTGGCACTTCGATGGTCGCCTGCAGCGAGAGATCGCTGCGATCAAACACCAGTAGCTGCGAGGGCTGGGAGGGATTCCAGCGCATGCGATCCACAAAGGTGTCGCCTGCTCCCAGCACCGCCGAGTTGTTCAGCGCGACCAGGTAACGCGGCGTGAGCACAAAGTCGTGCATATAGCCGGGAAACTCGAGCTGGTGCAGCCGCGCGTTGCGCAGCGTTCCATCCTTTGCCACGTGGTAGAGCACCAGCATCGGTCGCGCACCGAAAGGCACGGAACCGATGTTCCACAGGTCACCGTTGTCGTCGAAGTGCGGGTGCGCCGAAAACGGCACGCCCTTGAGCTCATCGCTCCAGTGTTTTACACCCAGCGTCTCGAGCGTCTGCGGATCAATGCGATGGGCGGACCCCGCCTCCCACAGCGCGAGCAGCTCGCCGTTCAGGGGCTGAATGCTGATATTGGCGACGTTGCCGTCTTCGTTACTGCGCGCGGGTAGCGCATCGGCGAAATGCGTGCCGGCACCGTCAAACAGAAATCGGCCCGCCCGCTCTTCCTGCTGCAGCTTGGCGGTGCGCACCAGGCGGCCCTGATGCGTGACGCCCTTTGGCCCGAACTCGTAGCACTGGATCATGCCGTCCGGATCAAACCAGTGCTGGTACCGCCGCCCGCCGCGCTCATACAGGGCGGGACCATTGCGGTACAAACGACCGGAGAAATCCTCGGGCACCGCACCCTGAACCTTCAGCGACAGGGGTGACAGATCACCGCTCACCCCGTCGAAGCCGAGCTTCCAGGCGGGTGAACCCGCCGCCAGGGCCATGTGTGGCAGCGCCTGCAGCGCCGGGCACGCACCCAGCGCCTGGATGAATTCGCGGCGGTTCATGGCTAACGTACCCGCACGTCGATGCGCGTGTCGGCCTGCACCTCAACCGCCGCATCATCGAAGTCTGGCGGACCAAAACGTCCGGCGTTATTCGAAAACCCATAACCTTCAGTCGGCAGGCCCACCATATTGGTGTCGAGCTCACCGTTCTGGTTGGCATCGTGGAACAGCTTTACCGCGTAATTGCCCGGCGGAAGATCGTGCAGCGTCACGGCCATTGCATCAGCCTGCACCCGAGAGCGACCGGCGACCACCGGGTTGCGATCCGCTGCATAATCTTCGGCGGAATCAAACACGAGCCAGCGAAGCTCTCCCTGAACCGCTTCGATGTTCGAGACGGCCAGGGTGACATCGGCGGCTGCACCGGGCAGCGCATAAAGAGAAGAAAACAACAGACCTGCAATCGTACGTTTCATGGGGTATGCCCTTGTTGGCGTGTGGCTCAGGCATAGATTGCGGTAAACCCGGGCCCTGCACAGGTGCTACAAGTCATCGTGTGCGGCACGCCAAAACATGACTTTCGGCACCCTTTCAGCAACCCCATAAACCCGTAAGCTAGGCGCATGACTTCTACCCGCCTCAGCGCCGACCAGTACCTGCTCAATCTCTCGGGGCTGCTCGCCATCGCCCTCAGCGCCTGGATCTGCATTCCGTGGGCGCCGGTCAGTGGCAGCGTGCTCTATGGATTGTTCACCACCGCCTTTCTTATACAGTCCTTCGCCGAAGCGCTGGCGGTCCCCCGGCGCGTCGCCCAGCTGTGTGTGCTGTCCATGCTCCTGTTGTCCTTCGGCGCCCTCTACACCTTTGGTGACACCATCGTTCTGGTGCTGGCCGTGGTGATCATGGCCAGTGCGCCGCACCACTTCAGCGTGCGCGCTAGTTGGATCATGATGGGTGTGGCAAGCGTGGTGTATGCCCTGATACTGCACCTGACCACGCCATCCCTTGCGAACCATCTGTACGGGTTTCTTACGCTGCTGGCACTGCAGGCCTTTGCCCTGACCTCGAGCCTGGCCAAGGTAAGAGAGATCGATACGCAACAGGCGCTGCTGCGCAGCAATAGCGAGTTGCGGGCCGCCCGCGCCGTCATGGCGAGGCAGAGCAAGGCCGAAGAGCGCCTGCGCATCGCCGGCGATCTACATGACTCCATCGGTCACCGACTCACCGCCCTGCAACTGCAGCTCGAAGTACTCAACCACGAAGTACCCGAGACGAACCGCACCCAGGTACAGTCGTGCAAAGAACTGGCCAGGGACCTGCTTGAAGAAGTCCGCGCGATTGTGCGCAGCATGTCGCAGGAAAAAGGCGATGATCTGCGCGAGGCCATCGCCGAACTCCAGACCCTCACGCCAGGCGTCACGCTGCAGACCGATACGGATCTGCCCGACTTCGGCCCGGAACTCGCCCATCAACTGGTTTTTTGTATTCAGGAGGCAGTCAGTAACGCCATCCGCCACGGCAATGCGAGTACCATCAAGATCCGCTGGAGCGCGCCGTGCCTGCTGATCAGCGATGACGGCAGCGGCCTGGGCAAACGCAATGGCGAGGGTTTTGGCCTGAACAACATCAACAAGCGCCTGGCGCCGTTCAGCGGCTCCGCCAGTCTGTCGGGTGACGCGGAAGCCGGCTGCACGCTGACGCTGGCGCTTCCCCAGGTGACCGCCGCATGATTCAGGTGGGACTGGTCGATGACCAACTGCTGGTGCGCGAGGGCATCGCGCGACTCATTGAACTGTCGCAGCGCGCCACCGTGTGCTGGCAGCAAGAAAACGGTGAGCAGGCGCTGCAGCAGTTGGACAAATCGCCGGTGGACATACTCGTCTGCGACATCCGCATGCCCTCGATGGATGGCATAACGCTCACCAAGCGCCTGCGCGCCCGCGGCAGTGCTCAGCCCATTCTGATGCTCACGACCTTTGACGATCACCAGCTGTTTCTGGATGCGCTGGCGGCGGGTGCCAACGGCTTTTTGCTCAAGGACGTATCGCTGGAGAAGCTCATTGAGGCCATCGAAACCGTCGCGCAGGGCGGCTTCGTTGCCGAACCCCGGCTGGTATCCCAGGTCAGCACCGGCATAGAGGATGCGCCGCCCGTAAGCACGGACCTGCTAAGCCCCAAGGAGCGCGAAGTGCTGCGCCTGGTCGCCGGCGGCCTGTCCAATCGCGAGATTGCCGACGTCATCCACCTGGCAGAAGGTACGGTGAAGAACCACGTGTCGCAGATTCTCGCCAAGCTCAATTGCCGGGACCGGACCCAGGCGGTGCTTTACGCCATTCACTGGAAGCTGATTTGAGCGCGCTGATCGGGTTGTTCGCAGTCACCGGGCGCCGCCTAAAACAGATGAAGTTCGCGGCCCAACGCTGTTAAACTGCGCGCCGCCCGATTATCGAGCAATGCAATGCATTGCGACCCCGAGCCGATCAGCGAGGGCCGGGCTTGCGGACCTTAGTCCGCAAGGAGCGCTGCAAGCGCTCTAGCCAGCGCGATGCTGGTACAATTTCAGAATTCCGCCCGTAGCTCAGCTGGGCTGATTGCACCGCAATCAGCGACCGAGCAGGCGAGGGATGCGAGCAATGCAACGCATTGCGACCCCGAGCCGATCAGCGAGGGCCGGGCTTGCGGACCTTAGTCCGCAAGGAGCGCTGCAAGCGCTCTAGCCAGCGCGATGCTGGTACAATTTCAGAATTCCGCCCGTAGCTCAGCTGGATAGAGCGCTGCCCTCCGGAGGCAGAGGTCAGAGGTTCGAATCCTCTCGGGCGGGCCACTCACAATGGGTACCTATGTGTCCGAAAGCTCATCCGAAACTTTCTCCAAGAACGGCACCAACCGATACCCATCAATCACTCGCTGCGACGGCCGGTAGTGTCGCACCGTGACGTTAAACACCCCCGACGCATTCTCGATGGGAATCCGGTTTGGCGCGCCCGCCGCACACCCAAGACTCACGGTATAGGTTCCATCCGCATTCGTCGTGGCAAGGTCACTGTTCACGTTGGCGATGTCGTTGAACATGAAACCCTGCCGGTCGTACACGGTGAAAGACCAGAAGGCGTCATTCCCCGGGTCTTCAAACGTCGCCTGATAGCAGCCCTCGGCGGGCTGGTTCGGAGAGAGTTCATAGATGTTGTCACGCACCTGCGCGCCGCCCCAACCGGCGGCTGAAGCAACCTGGTGAATCTCTGGCGTAAAGTACGCTCGCGATTCATCCGTGGGCGCGGTGAACATACCCATAGACAACGCCTTTGGCCCGGCGGTTTTGAGTAACTCCATACGTTTGGCCTTGAGCGCCTTCTCTACCGCTACAAACGACTCTCGCTGCACGGGTTCGGCCGAGAACAACGTGTTGCTGCCAGCATCGATACGCATAGACGCCTGGTAGTGCTGCGCCTCTTGCGGTGAAAAGGTCGCGTCGAGGCGAACGATCACGTACACGTGTGACCCCGTATGCGTCGCCAGCTGGTAGGTACCGCCACCGTAAGACATGGGCTGCGTACGGTGATCCTCGGTAACAGGCTGCATCGACAGGTACTTGCCCTCAGGAACAGGTGGCAACGTGATCGTAGCGCCCTGCGATACGTCCACCACCACCGAGGAATAGTACGAGTCGCGATTCATCCGCACCACAGGCTGGTCATCGGTTGGTGTGAGCTGGGGACGGTGTACAAAACGGTTTGTACCCCCGGCCAGGGTCTGGGTATTGATCATCTGGCGAGCGGTTTCGGCACGGGGATACGCAGCGGCCGTGACGACCTCACCCGATGCTGAAAAGTACGCGGCGGGCGACGTTACGGGTTCTGCCTGCAGCGTCCACGAACCTGCCAACAG
Organism: Gammaproteobacteria bacterium; assembly: GCA_030433415.1. Lineage (GTDB taxonomy): Bacteria > Pseudomonadota > Gammaproteobacteria > Pseudomonadales > Halieaceae > Congregibacter. The sequence continues at coordinate 15,038 of JAUIMF010000009.1, forward strand.
AACAACACCGATAAAACCGCGACGGGTGACTGGCAACGATCTGGGAATAGGCATTCTGTGTTTCTCCTTTCGTAGCTAAAAGCTGGTCTCTGCCGAGGACCTGGGTCGTCCTAATCCACTTCGGGCAGAAGCCTAAGCGTGTGCTGGGCATGGGCAGCGATCGCCTCGTCGCTGAACCACCAATGGCTGATAGAGTCCTCGCGCTGCCACAGCTGCGTCTGATCATTCAAATGGGGATTGAAGGTTCGACCCACCACACCTCCGGGCAATACGGCCCGCACCTTGTCCGGGTCGTTAAGATCGGCGGTCATGCGCAGCGATGCAAACCACTTGGTATTGAAGGGATCGTCCGGGGTATAGAGTGCCCGCAGCAGCGTCTCGCCAGAACCCGACATGGCGACGCTGCGATTGCCGGTCAGTCGCCCTATCCAGCCGCTTTGCCGCAGGGGGCCGGTAAAGTGAATCCGGTGGACCTCGCCCCAGCGCCACGACGCCCGATCCGCACCATAAACTTTGGTGAGTCGCTCTAACGCCGCCACGCCGGCGCGGCGGATGAGCGTGGGTAGATCTTCAATCACGTCGGTACGCCTGTCGTCGAACCAGGGCGACTCTCCAGATTGCAGCATCGCATCAAAGCGCTGCTGCCAGACGTACCAGTTGGACAGATAGGCAGCGGTCGCCTCCTCACCCAATTCATCTTCAAAGGTGGCCCACGCCAGTTGCCGGATCAACTCCTGGAACAGTGTGGGCGCCAGCAAACGCTCGTCATCGTGATGATTCCAGGACGCGAGTACATCGCCGACCTCCACCAGGTCAGTGTCATCCGCGCTTTGCAGGGCCTGCGCCAGAATAGGCGCGATATCCCGGGCAAACAGGTTGAGGTCGTCGTACTGCGCCGCCCAGACGTCCTCTGCCGACACCTGCGGCGCAGCCAGCAGCTCACCGATGCGTCGATACCGGTAATTGGGCGATGCGTAGCTGGTGTACACCCAGGGGTAATCCGCCGGCGCGGTCATATGGTTCGCGGTACCGGTCCATCCCCGCGCCGGATCGACTTCGCCGGGCATCTCGCCCGCGGGAATACGACCACCCCAGTTGTCCACACCATCGGTCACCGCAAAGGGCGCCATACCATTGCCGCGCAGGCGAATGGGCGCGGCTCCGCTGGCGCGGCGACCGATGCGACCATGGGTATCGCCCACCACAAAGTTCAGCGATACAAAGCTGATATGCTCCACCGCGGCGAGGGCTTCGTCAACCGACGTCGCCCGCATCAGGGCATCTACGCCAAGTTCGTCGCCCATAAACTCCGCCGCCGCCCAGCGCATCGACAGCACCGCACCGTGGCCAGCATCGGGGTGATGGTCGGTGATGACCGGACCCCGATTGGTGAAGCGAATTTCCAGCACCTCCTCTCGAAAGCCACTCTCGGCGTCGCTGTCCTTGATACGCAGGCGTTCTGTGATCACGCGGAACGGCAATGACACCTCACCTTCGAGATAGTGATTGGGGTTTTGCGGATCCAGCGTCTCGACATACAGATCGATAGCGTCGGCATAGGCGTTCGTCACGCCAAAGGCAATGTGCTCATTGCGACCGGTAGTGATACCGGGCAATCCGATGCTCACGCCCAGGGCACGCAACTCCGGTGTGAAAATGCCAACGGGGTGCCAGGGCCCGGGCAGGGCTCGACTGTCCAGGTGCGGATCATTGGTCACGACCGCGGCGGTCGCAACCGCCTTGGCTCCGCTGATCGCCCAGTTGTTGCTGCCACCCACGCCCATCTGTCGCCAGCCCTTGTGGGTCCAATCGCTCAGAGGCGCCGTCTGCGCAATTGTCCCTACGGGCAGCTCAGCTTGCGTTGCAAGAGTCTGGTTATCGTCCGGATTGATGGTCAGCGGGGCAATCTCGGCAAAGGCGTCGGGGCCGATCGCCTGAATAACTTCGTGGGCGACCAACTCGGCATCAAAGTTCGCCGCGCTGCCCCAGCCCATGTAGAAGGCGATAGCGAGCAGTTGGGCTTCGGTCCAGGGTTCGGGCACGATGCCCGCTAGGGCGAACTCCAGCGGGTGGGTGTCACTGCGAGTTGCGACGTAGGCATTCAATCCTTCGAGAAACACCGAGAGCTGCCTGCGCGCCGAGGCAGACAGCACGTCGAGTTGCTGCTCTGCCAGACGATAAAACCCGATGGTGCGCGCCTCGCGATCCAGATTGAGGATCACATCATCGCTGCCGGCGCCAAAGACCTCGGCGAGTCGTCCACTGGCGGCCCTGCGCGCAGCCTCCAGTTGAAACAGGCGATCCTGGCCCATCACGAAACCCTGCACCCGCAGGGCGTCGTCCAGGGACTCGGCGTAGATATAGGGCACGCCTGCGGCGTCGCGAACCACGCGAGCCGGCGCATCGAGCACAGCCAGCTCCAGCTCTCCGTTTGTTTTGCGATCGGTAAGATGAGGGAGCCCGATCCAGGTCAATCCGGCCAGCGCCGCAAAACAAAATCCAAGCACCAACACGTAGCGAAGAAGCGTCGACATCAAGGGTCCCCTGTCAGTGTTGCCGTTTTATCGTTTATGGTTACAGCACGTTGCCGTCTCGCAGACGATCGCCATGGTACGCGATTTCGCGAGCGAGCCGCTTTGATAAAACAACAAACACCGCAAGGACACCGCCATGCCGATTTCTACCCAACGCACCCCGGATGAGCGCTTTGACAACCTGCCCGGCTACGCTTTTGCGCCCCATTACATCGAGAACCTGCCGGGCTACGAGGGCCTGCGGGTGCACTACCTGGATGAGGGCGAAGCCGATAGCGACCACGTGTTTTTATGCCTGCACGGGCAACCGACCTGGAGCTACCTGTACCGCAAGATGATCCCAGTGTTCACCGCCAGCGGCGGTCGAGTGATCGCCCCGGACCTGCTTGGCTTTGGCAAGAGTGACAAACCCACAGAGGATTCGGTCTACACCTTCAATTTTCACCGCGACATGCTGGTCGCCTTTATCGAACACCTGGATCTGCGCAACATCACCCTGGTCTGCCAGGACTGGGGCGGCATTCTGGGGCTGACGATTCCACCCGCGATGCCCGAGCGATTCTCGCGCCTCATCGTCATGAATACGGGTTTGCCGATTGGCGAGCCCATCAGTGAGGGTTTCGCTGCATGGAAGGCTTTTAATGCCTCGCAGCCCGATATGGACGTCGCCGGCCTGATGCAACGCGCCGTTGCCGGCATCAGCGAAGCCGAAGCAGCCGCCTATGGCGCACCCTACCCCGACGCCAGCTTCAAGGGCGGTGTACGCCGCTTTCCGGAGCTGGTTATGGTCGAACCCGGCATGGAGGGCATTGAGCACGCGGTGCGGGCGCGGGCGTTCTGGTCAACGGAGTGGTCAGGTCAGAGCTTTATGGGTATTGGCGTGCAGGACCCGGTACTTGGCCCGCCCATCATGCACGCGCTGCGTGAACAGATACGCGGTTGCCCACAGCCGTTGGAGGTCGCCGAGGCCGGGCACTTTGTGCAAGAACACGGTGAGCAGATTGCTGAGGCGGCGCTGAGCCACTTTGCCCGCGCCACCTAATCGTAACCTACGGCGAGGTGTGACTGGCGTGATCCTTGAGCGTGAGCAGGAAAAATGCGAGCAACACGGTCGCAACAACGCCAGATCCGCCGGCCAGTGGTAGCTCACCAAACACATCGCGACCGGCAGTCATCGACGCCGCATTGCTGAGCATTGCGACGAGGCCAGTCACCGCACCCGCCCAACGGATGACTACCGCACCCGAGCGCAGCCGCTCAAGGGCAAAGCCGACAAGCGCCAGGGCAAGCAGCATTTTCGCGGCGTTATAGACCATAAAAGAAAACGCGACGACAGCGCGAGCCGTCGGGGTAAGACCATCGACGTCTGCCGCAGCCTCAAAGAAAGGGCCGAACATCGTCAGCCCAACGCCGACCTGTACCACGTTGAGGACCGCCGCTGCGGTAATCGCCGACCAGGCGAGATGCTGGCCCCGGGTCTGTACCAACGCCGAACCGGCAACTGCGGCCATGAATACGAACAGGATCGCCTCGGTGCCCCAAAGAAGCTGCCTGGGTACGTCTGCTCCCGTGGTGTACAACGCGGTGTAGATCGCCTGCGTGACCGCCGCCAACAAAAGCAGCAATCCGGTTCCTCGTGCTGCCTGGGTGTAGGTAAGTTGCATCGATGTGCTCCTAATTCGTATTCGCTGTGTGAGCTGTAGGACCGCACCAAGTCGCGCGCAGTTCCCAACATCGTACAGATGAAAGGACAAAGCCAGCGCTGTGCTGAAGATACCTCGTCGAAAAACCCCGTCCTTCTGAGCTCTGACCCTATAATGGCGAACACCAATTCCCCGTATGTCAGGAGCAGTGCAGCGTGAGCAAACGACTGGAAAACAAGGTGGCCCTGATAACCGGCGCCGGCGCTGGCCTGGGCGAAGCAACGGCAAAGCGTTTTGCCGAAGAAGGCGCCTTCGTAGTTGCCACGGATCTGAATCTCGACGCGGTGACGCGCGTGGTCGACGAGATAGCCGCTGCAGGTGGGCGCGCCGAGGCCCGACAGCAGGATGTTACCGACGAAGCGCAGTGGGCGCAGATCGTGCAGAACATCGCCAACGATCATGGCGGTTTACACGTGCTGGTGAACAACGCTGGTATCGCGATTCCCGGTACCGCCGAAGACACCTCGCTTGAGGACTGGCGAAAAACCCAGGCGGTCAACGGCGAGGGCGTGTTCCTGGGCACGCGGGCGGCGATTGGCGTGATGAAGAATGACGGCGGGTCCATCATCAACATCTCGTCCATCGAAGGGATCATCGGCGAGCCCCAAACCGCCGCCTATAACTACAGCAAAGGTGGCGTGCGTATCTTTACCAAATCGGCGGCGCTGCACTGCGCCGGCGAGGGTTATCCCATCCGGGTGAACTCGGTGCATCCCGGGTTTATCGGTACGGCCATGGTGCTTGACGGTATCGCGTCGATGCCCGCCGAGGTGCAGGAAGAAATCCAGGCCAGACTGGCCCGCGAAATCCCCATGGGAGGCAGCATGGGAGAACCTCTGGATATCGCCAACGGCTGTCTGTTTCTCGCCTCTGATGAGTCCCGGTATATGACCGGGTCTGAGTTGGTGATCGATGGTGGCTATACCTGTCACTGATAGCGTACGTATTCTCCCGATCCATTTTTCCTTCACGCCGAGAGCCCTGCCCTGAATCAGCCCAATCACAACTCCCTCTCTGACCGCGGTGTCATCGTGCTGGCGATTGCCGCGGCCATCGTCACCGCCAATGCCTACTACATCCACCCGATCATTGGTCGAGTGGCCGACAGCTTTGGTATATCCCACGCCCTCGTCGGCGCGGTACCCGGACTGAACCAGATCGCCCTGGCACTGGGCGTACTGCTGCTCTTGCCTCTGGGTGACCGCATGAGCAATCGCCGCCTGATAATTCTTTGTCTACTGATGCAGGTGGCGGCCCTGGCGCTCATGGCCTTCGCCCAGGATTTCGCGCTGTTTGTGCTCGGCTCGACGCTGCTGGGGTTTTTTACTATTACGCCTTATCTACTACCGGCCTACGCATCCAAACGGGTTGCCCCGGCGCGGCTGGGGTTTGTCACCGCTGTGCTGACCACCGGTGTGGTGGCCGGTGTACAGATATCGCGACTGTCGTCCGGCGCCATCGGCGAGTACTTCGGCTGGCGTGTCGTGTACGTGCTCGCAGCAGGACTCATGCTTGTCTCGGCAATCGTGGTGCCCATGCTGATGGACGAAGACTCACCCCAGCAGGACCCGAGCACGGCCTACGGCCAACTGCTGGCCTCGCTTCTGCCGCTGGCACTGGCCCATCGCCGCGTGCTGGTCTCGGGCGTCATCCAGGGCTTGAGTTTTGCGATCTTTCTCACCGTTTGGCTGGGCATCGGATTACACCTGATTGGCCCGGAGCTGAATCTGGGCACCGATACCGTAGGCTACCTGGCCGCATTCTCGGCGCTGGGCTTACTGGTCACACCGCGACTTGGCCGCTGGGCCGATGGGCGCGGCGCCGAACCCGCGCGGGCGCGCTTTGCCATTTTGCAGTTCGCCGGCGTGCTGACACTCTTTCTCGTGCACTACCAGTGGTGGTGTCTGCTGCTGCCGATCTTCATCTTCAGCGTGTCTGGCCCCCTTATCGATGTGACGGGACGCATGATCGCCCTGCGGGAAAGCAGCGCGGTGCGCACGCGGCTCATGAGCCTCTACATCACCCTGATGTTTGTTGGAGGAGGCCTTGGCAGTTGGGGCGGCACCCTGGCCTACGATCTTGCAGGGTGGACCGGTACCGTCGTGCTGGCCGGGCTCATGTCGGCGATTATCTGCCTGTTATCGATATCGCAGACCGCCCCGCCCGCTGTCGATACCGCCGTATCAGAAGCCTAGCAGCGGGGCATGCTGCCCTCGACTCAATTGCTGACCTGCAGCATGTACTCGGCGACGGCCAGTCGCACTTCTTCAGACAGATAGTTCTGCGGCGGCATCTCGGGATAATCCTCACGCTTCTTGATCGGCGCCGCGATGTACTCTGCCAGGCCTTTGGGGTTATCCATGTACAACGCCTGAATGACCTGCACGGGCGGCCCAATCATGCGACCGGTATAGGTATGACAGCCGGTGCAGATACCGAGATAGGTAATCTTGCCCTGCTCGGACTGGTCGATCTCCCGCGCGGCAACGGGCTCTGGCAGCAGGTAGGTATCGATGGCGTCTGTGTTGTCAAAGTCACAGTCCGCAAAATCCTTTACGCCCACTACAACATAGCGGTGGCGGTCTGAAATGCAGCCGTCGCGCGCATCACCGGCGCGCACAATGTCGGGGTTGCCGGTCTTGAACTCGGTGAGCATCAGCGCCTTGACCTCGTCGATGGTGTCAAAGCCGTTGTTCATCATGAAGTTGTTCAGGATCGCGACCTTGTCGGGAACCGGGTCTGACTCAGGATCGATGGTCACGTTCGACGCATTCTGGTGATCGACCACCAGCACGCCGGCGGTCTTGTTGCCGGTGATGATGTTGTCGTGGATCACCACCTCGTCCGCCGCCATGATCAGTATGCCGGTGCCCGCGGGAATACCCGACACCGTGGAACCCGGTGCGCCAAAGTTCGCCGTGTTGTTATCCACAATAAAGTTGTGGCGGATGATCACGTCGCGCGTCGTCTTGATGGGCAGCCCCGGCGTGATAAACGCGAGAATGCCGCCCGTATTGTTGTGCACGTAATTGTTTTCGACAATCGCGTGACGGGAGTTCTCGATTTCGATACCGGCCACACTGTCGAACACCTCGTTGTGCGCCACATGCACGTTGTCACTCATGCCCACGTAGATCGCCGCATCCTCGATCCCCGAGATCACGTTACCTTCAACAATGCCGTTCTGCCCGAGTTGGGGGAATACGCCATAGACCCCGGTATCAACGATGAGGTTGTTGCGGATTTCGAAGTTGTTCCCCGCCTGCCCCATGATCGCGTTGCCCTTGTAGTGGGTGATCTTGAGGTTCTCAACCACGATATTATTGCCGGAGTACAGCACCGCATCATTCAGGCGTCGCTCGCCCTCGAGCGTGGGCCAATTACCCTGCTCGATAACACCGATCAGGCGGATGCCATCTTTGTCGATATAAACGGTCTCGATGTAGGTGCCGGGCATCACACGGATCGTATCGCCCGGCTGCGCGGCGTTCACCGCTACCTGGATCGATTCGCCATCCTTCACCACGTGCACGGCACCCCCCTCGTACACCGCCGCCGCGCCGCCGGTCGTGACCGTGTCAGCTCTAAAACCGCCCTCGTAACTTGTGTTGCGTGTACCGTCACTGATGACGGTTTTGTCGCCCTGACCTCCGATCCAGAGGCCGCCGGCAAATGCTCCTGCTACAAGGACCGTGGCGATAAGTTTGGCGTTCATGGCGTATCTCCTGCCTGTGGGGCAGCAGCGAACTGCCCTGCCCTGTGATGGGAATGATTGATGGGGGTAAGCCCCGACGGAACGCGCTCGGGCACGACGGGTTTGAAGCGCTCGTCGGTCAGCGTGCCCAGGAACGCGACCAGTAGATCGAGCTCATGCTCTGCCAACTGCGGATCCCAGATATGCCAGTGCAATTGCAGTTCGACATTGTCGGGCACCGCATGACCCCGGCCCCCGTTGTAGAACGCCACGGCATCGCGCAGCGTCGCGAAGCGCCCGGAATGCATATAGGGCGCCGTCTTTGCAATGTTCCGCAGCGTCGGCACCTTGAACCCACCGCGCAGCTTTGCCTCACCAAAGCTCTGCTGGGCGCCGACATCCAGTGGCAGACCCTCGGGTTCTGGGCTACCGATCACAGCGATCTGCTGATTGGTGAACAGGGGTGGCGTATGGCACTCGGCGCAACGGGCAACAAACGAGCGAAACACGTTCAAACCGGCGATTTCGTCGTCGGTCAGGGCGTCGTGATAGCCGTGGGCGTAATGGTCGTAACGACTGTTGAGAGAAATCAGGGACGCCTCGAAGGCCGCGAGGGCGGTGTACACCATAGGCAGTTCGATACGCTCAGCGCCGGGGAAGGCCTGGGCAAACAGATCGGCATACGCGGGGCTTCCGCGCAAACTGGTCAGCAGTCCCTGGGGCGTATTGCCCATTTCGTCCGGGGCGTAGAGTGGTCCCTGGGCCTGCGCTTCGAGGGAGCTGGCGCGGGCATCCCAGAACAGGCGGCGCAAGAAAGCACTGTTCCACAGCGTGGGCGCACCGCGGCGCGTCTCGGTACCGGCAATTCCGATACTGCGCCCCAGGCCATCACCAAAGCCTTTGTCCGGATCATGGCAGCTTGCGCAGGACAGTGTCTGATCGGCCGACAGCAGAGGATCAAAGAACAGGTAACGCCCCAGGTCGATCTGCCGGGCGCTGAAGCCGTCCCGCCGCGGTGGCAGCGCGGTCGTGGTGCCGCCGACGCCCTGCCCCTGCAGAGAATCGTACTGATCGTAGCGGGTTACCAGGTGGCAGGTGCCGTTATCAAGTTGCTCGAAACCCGGCGGACACTGAGTCGACAAAACAATGGGCGTCTCGGCGAACCCAGGCACCGGGATCAACGCCAGCGTCAGCAGCAGTCGCGATATCACGGCGCGACGGTCTCGACACCAGCCAGTGAAGCCACGTAGGCCAGCACATCGGCAATGGACTGTTTGTCGGTGAGCGTGCCCGCCATCATCGCCATCTGCCGTCCCGGCCGGTCGCCGGGATCGGTGCCCCGCAGCCCATTGCGGTAGTGGGTCAACTGGCGGGTGAGGTAAGCCGGGTCCAGACCCGCCAGACGCGGCGCCTTGAGCGCAGGATTCCCCTGGGCCTGGCCACCGTGACAGGCACCGCAGTTACCGTTGTAAAGGCTCGCACCGCGGCGGGCATCTCCTTGGCCAACCGCCACCGAGGGATTGGGCGGCAGTGCAGACACCCAGGCGACCACGGTCGCTACCGCCGCATCATCGGCAAGCATTGCGGCAAAGGGGGCCATCTGCGCGCCAAAGCTGTCGCCTTCCACAGCACCGCGCTGACCGTTGCGAAACAGCATCAGTTGGCGAGCCAGGTAATCCGCATCCTGCCCTGCCAGTGCAGGCGCCCCCAGCGCGGAGTTACCCCGCGCGTCTGCACCGTGGCAGGCCACGCAGGGGGCAAAGAGATCGCGGCCGTCCTGTGCCGAACTCGACAGCGGTATTGTCACTAGGCACAGCACGCAGAGTGACAACAGTAATTGGCGATGCTCCATTTTTCTTATGCTCCTGAGCGGGTGTCGCAAAACCGTCTACGCCCAGTGTAAGCCATCGTCCCGCGTAGAGCCTTACTCCAGCCTCCCTGCGACAAGACGTCACGCCAGGACGTCACGCCAGGACGTCACGCTAGGACGTCACGAGAGGACCTCACAATAGGACCTCACCACACGGCGCCCCAACACAGTCCTCGCGAAGATGCGTGAGCAGTGCTAGCTTTAGAAAAAAATCGATAAGGACAATGCCATGAGCATTCGCAGCACCGAAGGGCGCGGTCAGCGCTACGACTCCATTCTGGACACCATCGGCAACACGCCCTGCATTCGAATCAATCGCATCGCGCCGGATCACGTCACGGTGTATGTAAAAGCAGAGGCTTTCAATCCGGCAGCGTCGGTCAAGGACCGCCTGGCTCTGAACATCATTGAAGCCGCCGAGCGGGACGGCCGCCTGGCCCCGGGGCAAACCGTCGTCGAAGCCACCTCAGGCAATACAGGCATTGGCCTGGCCATGGTCTGCGCGGCCAAGGGCTACCCCCTGGTGGTCACCATGGCAGAGAGTTTCTCCATAGAACGGCGACGTCTCATGCGTTTTCTTGGCGCCCGCGTGGTACTCACACCCAAAGAAGAAAAAGGCCTGGGCATGTACCGCAAGGCGAAGGAACTCGCCGAAACCCATGGCTGGTTTCTTGCCAGCCAGTTCGAGACCGCCGACAACGCCGATATTCATGAGCACACGACGGGCCCCGAGATCATTGCGGACTTCGCCGGTGAACGCCTGGACTACTGGGTAACCGGCTACGGTACGGGTGGGACCGTCACGGGCGTTGCCCGCGCTTTACGCCGGGAACGTCCGGAGACGCGCATTGTGCTCACGGAGCCTGCCAATGCGGCCATCGTGAGTTCCGGTGTCGGGCAGGAGCGTGACGGCATGGGGGCGCCGGCGCTGAGCCACCCTGCCTTTGAACCCCATCCCATCCAGGGCTGGACGCCGGACTTTATTCCCCTGGTGTTGCAGGAGTCGCTGGACAACGGTTTTTACGATGAACTGATTCCCGTCGCTGGCCCGGACGGCATGGCCTGGGCACGACGCTTGGCCGCCGAAGAAGGCATCTTTACCGGAGTCTCCGGTGGCTCCACCTTTGCCGTCGCGATGCAGGTCGCCGAGCGGGCGGAACCGGGCTCTGTGATTCTGGCGATGCTTCCAGATACCGGGGAGCGCTACCTGTCTACGCCGCTGTTCGAGAACATCGCCGAGGGCATGAATGACGAAGAAGAGGCGCTCTCGCGCTCTACACCGGGTTACCAGATCGGCTGATCAACCCCCAAAATAGCGGCGCAGCGCCCGCAGCGCACCCTTGGGGGTTTCGAGTACCCGGGCATTGGCCAGCGCGGGACTGATGTTGCCGCCGGGGTCGAGGTGGAACTCCCAGCGAACCGCGGTACCGCCGTCCACCGCATGCATATGCCAGAACCCCGAGGCCTTGCGGATGCGCACCACGCGACGGGTTTCGGGGACAACGTCGGGATCGGCCACGATCTCGACGCGCAGGCCGTCGTCACGACGTACAAGGCGATTGCGGTAGACCGTGTCCCGGTCCTTCACTGGCCAGGGCACATCGGTACGCAAGTAGTTGAACCAGACCGTGTCGTCGACGGCGCTCGCGCCGACAGGAAACACCTGCCGTGCTTCGGGTGTGTCGGGGAACCACTGGGTATAACTGTCGATATCGCGCAGCCGCTTCAGTACCGCCTCGGGGGCGGCCGGCAGCGTCGTCGTCGCAAGAAACGCGTGGTATCGGGAGCTCTCCACCTCGCGCGTCTGCACCTTCACGCCGTCCTCGTGAAACCGCGTTGTCCAGTCGCTGGCCAGCGCCGGTGCCGCGAGCAGCACCCACGCCAGCAGCGAGCGGTGGACGACGGCAATCACCGATCCAGGTCTGATGCCGAGTGGCGTTCGTGCACCTGGTCTTCTTCGGGCCCCCAGGCGCGATTCACGCGGCGACCACGCACGACACCCGGGCGCTCGAAGATTTCGCGGGCCCAGCGCAGCACGTGGGTGTAGGACGTCACGTCAAGGAACTCCCCGGCCTCGTACAGCTTGCCCATGACCAGGGCGCCGTACCAGGGGAACGTGGCGATATCGGCAATGGTGTAGTCATCGCCACACAGGAAGCGCCGCTCGGAAAGATTGCGATCGAGCACGTCGAGCTGGCGTTTGACTTCCATCGCGTAGCGGTTGATGGGGTATTCCCATTTCTCTGGTGCATAAGCGTAGAAGTGCCCGAAGCCACCTCCCAGGAACGGCGCGCTACCCATTTGCCACATCAGCCAGGAATAGCACTCGCCGCGACCGGCAAGGTCCCGGGGCAGAAAGCGGTCGAACTTGTCGGCCAGGTACATGAGGATCGCCCCGGACTCAAACACGCGTACGGGCTGATCACCGCTGCGGTCCACCATGGCGGGAATCTTCGAGTTGGGATTGATATCGACAAAGCCGCTACCAAACTGCTGCCCTTCTTCGATATTGATCAGCCAGGCGTCGTACTCCGCCTCGCTGATACCCGCGGCGAGCAACTCCTCGAACATGACCGTCACCTTGACCCCGTTGGGCGTCGCCAGGGAGTACACCTGGAACGGGTGCTCGCCCACGGGTAACTCGCGGTCGTGGGTAGGCCCGGCGATGGGACGATTGATCTTTGCGAACTTGCCGCCGCTCTCAGCGTCCCAGGTCCAGACCCGGGGTGGGGTGTAACTGTCGTCACTCATGTTTTGTCAGTCCTTCGGATTTTCTCGTTTTTCTAACAGCAAAACTCACGCTGCGTCTGCATGGACCTGAAATCGGGACCAGGCCTCTCTGCCGACCGCATCATACGCGAGCATCATCTCGTGCATGGCACGACGCGCCGCCGCATCGATCATTTCGTCGGGCAGCAGGGGATCGGCATTGATCTGGCGGATCACCGCTTCGCCAAGCAGAAAGGTCTCGCGGGCGGCCTCATCATGCTCAAGGTCGCCAATTCCCTGCATGCTGTCATCCATCGCCTTCACGAGCTGGTGATAGCGACGCTCGAGGTCCGCCACGGGCCAGAGCTGTCGGGGGTCGGAATTCGTGCCCAGAATCCGGTCTGCGCGCAACACCAGCCCCTGGGCTTCGAGTCCCAGCGCCAGCATTCGTTCCCGGGTGGCGGCCGTGGGCTCGCGATAGTTTGCCGGGCGGCACCACAATCCGGCTTCCAGCTCGGCAAAGCCCTCAAGGCGAAGAGCGCGCTCCCGTGTTCGCAACACAGTTCGGTTGCGCCGCCCCAGATGCGCGGTGTGTACGAGCAACCAGCGCCCTTCCCAGGGACCGACGCGCGCCTCGGCGCTCACCCAACTGCGGGCCTTATCGCTCAGGCTGCGGCCGGCGGGCCCGATGCCGTAGACGCCGCGGCGCAGCGTCACCACCAGATCGTCGCGCACCATACGTCCCAGGGCGACGCGCAGGGTTGCCGCATCAATCCCAAACAATGCTCCCCAGCGGGCGAACTGGCGAGCCGTGATCTCGTCGAGATTCGGTGCGCTGAGCAGCGACAGCACCAGACGCTTGGCCGTGGGAGGTGTGTAGACGGTCAGGTCAGGCATACACCGATCTTAGCATCGAATTAAGTAACACAAACTTGTATTAAGCAATATTTGTGTTACTTTTAGTTCAGGAGGCACACCCATGAAAGCATCGGACTACCTGAGCCGCTACGAACTGCGCTATTTCACGACCCGCAGCGATCTGCACGGCGCATGGCTTATCGTCGCCAACTGGCTGATCATCGCCGCCGTGTTCGCTGGCGTTGCCCTGTGGACCAATCCGCTGTCGATTGTGCTGGGCGTGATCGTACTCGGTGGCAGGCAGCTCGGCCTGGCCGTGCTGATGCATGAAGCGGGACACAAGACGCTGTTTCGCACGCCTGCGCTGAACGGCGCGCCCGCGCAATGGCTCGCGGCGTTTCCGATACTTGGCGACTGCGATGCCTACGGCGCATCGCACCGCGAGCACCACCGACTTGCGGGCACCGAAACGGACCCGGACCTACCCAACTACCGCAGCTATCCGGTCTCGGCCGCGAGTTTTCGACGCAAAATCCTGCGCGACATCACGGGCCGCACGGGCATGAAGCTGCTGCTCGGCACCCTCAGTGGCGCTGGCAATCGCATCATGATGCGCGATGGCGAAGGAACCAGCCGCGTTCCCCAGGGGCTCATTGCCAACGCCGTGCTCTTCGGCCTGCTCTGGCTCGCGGGGCAACCCCTGCTCTACCTGCTGTGGGTGGCCGCCTACCTCACCAGCTATCCCCTTGTTGCGCGGATTCGTCAGGTCGCCGAGCACGGCAATGTACCGGCGCTGTACGAACTCGACCCCCGCGGCAATACCCGCACTACCCGCGCGAACCTGCTGGAGCGGTTGCTGCTCTGCCCCAACAACGTGAACTTTCATGTCGAGCATCACCTGCTGGCCAGCGTTCCCTGCTGGCGCCTGCCCGAACTGCATGACACGTTGGTGGAGCGGGGCTTCTACGCTGATCACCCCAATGCCATTGCGTCGGGGTACTGGGATGTGATCCGGCGCGCGGTGCCGGAGCTCGATCGCAGGACGACGGCTGCGGCCTGACCCCGGGGGACTGGGGTCTAAAGCTCGGTAACTCCCGCCCGAGTCAACCCTGGCACCGATCCGTGCTGGGCTATTCCTTAACGGGCCGATCATTTTCTATACTGCTCGTTGACGCGTTGGCTCAGGTCATCGCGACAACTCATGATCACGCTATATAAGGATAACCATCGTGCTCTTCGACTATCTGCTGTACCCACCCATACTGGGTGTTCTCGGCCTTGTGGTGGCGTTCGTCATCTACCACATTCTGCTTCGCCACAATCATGGCGACGGTGAGGTCAAACATATCGGCGATCAGATTCACCTGGGCGCCATGGTGTTCATGCAGCGTGAATACAAGATGCTGGCCATGTTCGGTGCCGTTCTGCTGCTGGGGATTTTCGTATCACCCCTGGACAACAACACCGCCATCGCCTTTGTCGTGGGCGCGCTGTCATCGGCCACCGCCGGCTTTCTTGGCATGTTCGCCGCAACCAAGGCCAATGTGCGCACAGCGGTAGCCGCGCACAACCACGGTCAGGGCTTTGCACTGTCCATCGCCTTCTACGGCGGCTCCATCATGGGCCTGTGCGTCGCCTCCCTGGGCCTGGTGGGCCTCGGCAGCCTGTACTACTACTTCGGCGGCGATCCCCACACGGCTCACGCCATTCACGGTTTTGGCATGGGGGCCTCGGTGGTTGCACTGTTCTCCCGCGTCGGCGGCGGCATCTTTACCAAGAGCGCCGATGTCGGAGCGGACCTGGTGGGCAAGGTCGAAGCGGGCATCCCCGAAGATGATCCTCGCAACCCCGGCGTGATCGCCGATAACGTGGGCGACAATGTGGGTGACATCGCCGGCATGGGCTCAGATATTTTCGAGTCCTACTGCGGCTCCATGATTGCCTGTATCGCCATCGCCTCCACCATGGCCATCGACACCCAGGCTGAGATGATGTTCCTGCCTCTGGCGCTCGCCAGCATCGGCCTGCTGTCATCCCTGCTGGGTATTCTGGTGGTGCGCATGCGATCCTCCGCTGCGCCGGAAGCCGCATTGCGTACCGGCACCCTGCTCGCGCCGGCCGTGTTCGTCGCCATTGCCTGGTTCCTGATGGACAAGCTCGGGCTGCCGCAGAACATCTGGTGGTCCGTGGTCGCGGGCGCTGTGGGCGGTGTGCTGATCGGACTGATCACCGAGTACTACACCGGTTCCACACCCGTGAAGAAAATCGCCCAGTCTGGCGAAACCGGTCCGGCCACCGTGATGATTACCGGCCTCGCCGTCGGTATGCAGTCCGTAGTGCTGCCGATTCTGTTCCTGGCCGCCATTATCTGGGTGTCGACGTCCCTCGCCGGACTCTACGGTGTGGGTATCGCTGCGGTGGGCATGCTTGCCACCGTGGGTATCACCATGGCCATCGACGCCTACGGCCCCGTGGCCGATAACGCTGGCGGCATTGCCGAGATGGCCGGCATGGGCGAAGAGACGCGCAAGATCACCGACGGTCTGGACGAGGTGGGTAACACCACGGCGGCCATCGGCAAGGGTTTTGCCATCGGCGCGGCCGCGCTGGCCGCACTGGCCATCATCGCCGCGTTCGTAGAGACCGTGCAGGTGAACAATCCTGGCTTCTCGCTGGAGCTGTCAGACCCGACGGTACTGGTGGGCCTGTTCATCGGCGGTACGATTCCGTTCCTGATCGCCTCCATCACCATGACGGCGGTAGGCGATGCGGCCTTTGACATGATCAACGAGATCCGCCGCCAGTTCCACGAAATCCCCGGACTGCTCGAGGGCAAGGCGGAGCCGGACACGGCCCGTTGCGTGGACATCGCCACCACCGCGGCGCTGCGGCGCATGATTCTGCCGGGCGCGATTGCGGTCGGTGCACCGGTGGTTGTGGGTCTGGGACTTGGCGCCGCGTCTCTCGGTGGTATGCTCGGGGGAGCGCTGCTTGGCTGCGTACTCATGGCCCTGATGATGGCCAATGCCGGCGGCGCCTGGGACAACGCCAAGAAGTACGTCGAGAAAGGCCATCACGGGGGCAAGGGTTCAGACACCCACGGTGCCTGTGTGGTCGGCGACACCGTTGGCGACCCCTTCAAGGATACGTCGGGGCCGTCCATGAACATTCTGATCAACGTAATGGCGATCGTCAGCCTGGTGATTGCCCCATTGTTGTGAACTGAATGAAAACTGTATGAGGACTGTATGAGGACAATGCCGCCATGCGCGATGTAGATCTTGCTATCACGGGCGGCGAAATCCTCACCATGACCGACGCGGGAACGGTGCCTCAGGGCACCGTTCTCATTTCTGGCCAGCGCATTGTGGCGCTGGGCAGCGACGCGGAACTGGGTCCTTACCAGGCCAGACAGACCCTGGATGCAAGAGACCAGGTGATCATGCCCGGTTTCTCGAACTGCCATACGCATATCGGCTCCAACGTGCTGCTGCGCGGCCTGAACGAGGACGCCCAGCTGTTTGAGTGGCTGCAGTACATGTGGCAACTCAAAGAGAACTTCGACCACGAGACGCTACGCCTGGCGAGCCTGGCCGGACTGGCAGAGATGGCACTGGCGGGCATCACGTCCTTTAACGAACACTTTGACGCCTACGCCGTCACCCCCGAGATCAAGGCCCTGGGTACGATTCCCCTGCGCGCCACCCTGGGCTATGGCTTTGCCGACGTCGGACTGTATGCCAGCGTGGGCCCCTGGTCCTACGAGGCCCTGGACAACTTCGCGCTGATTGTTGATGAGCACCACAACGGCATGAATGGCCGACTGCGCGTCGCCCTGTCTCCCCACGCCACCTACTCATGTACGGAACATCTATGGCGTCGCTGCGCCGAGGTGGCAGGAGAGCATGGTCTGACGATTCACACGCACCTGTCTGAAGGCGAACAGGAGCATCGCTTTGTGGCCGAGCACCAGGGTTCGACGCCGACGGAATGGCTGCACCACATGGGCCTGTTGGCACCAAATCTTACGGCGGCGCACTGCACCACACTCACCGACGGCGACATCGCGTTGATGGCCGAGCACCAGGTGAAGGTGGCGCACTGCCCCATCAGCAACGCCAAGCTCTGCAGCGGCATCATGCCGGTGCGCAAGCTGCGCGAAGCCGGTGTAACCGTAGGCCTGGCCACCGACGGCCCCGCCAGCCACAACACGCTGGACATGTTCCAGGAGATGAAGTTTGGCGCCATCACCCACAAGAATCACCACCTCGACCCGGAGCTGCTGACGGTAAACGAGATGCTCGCGATGGCCACCCGCGATGCCGCGCTGGCCATGCATCTGCCAGAATGCGGCACGCTGGCAGTGGGCCAGTTGGCGGACGTGATTGTGGTGGACCTGAATAAACTCCACTGCGCGCCGCGCTACGATGCCGCAGCGGCCCTGGTGTATTCCAGCCGCGCCGACGACGTGGTGCACACCGTGGTCGACGGCCAGGTCGTTGTTGAAAACGGCAGGCTCAGAAACATCGATCTTTTCTCGCTGCTCGGGGAACTGCGCGAACGCGCCGGCGCCCTGCGTCAACGAAGCGGAGTCTGACACCATGCAGAATGAACAGGCCGTGCACGCGGTCGACGAATGGCTGCCCCTGCGCTGGAGCATTCCCCTGGGTTTTCAGCAGCTGCTGGCGGCCTACGCGAGCATCATCATTGCTCCCCTGGTGCTGGCGTCGGCGCTGGACTGGCCCCAGGAGCAGACCACCTACCTGCTCGCCATGGGTTTGCTGGGCTCAGGGATCGCCACGCTGATTCAATGCCTGGGTATCCGGGGCCTGCCCATCGGTACCCGTCTGCCCGTTGTGCAGGGCACCACCGTTGCGGTCATTCCACCGCTCATTGCCATCGGCGCCAATGGCGACCTCACCACCATGTTCGGCGGCACCATCGTGGCCGGTCTGGTATGCCTGCTGCTGGCCGGTTACTGGAGTCGCCTGCTGCGGTTTTTTCCGCCGCTCGTCACCGGCACCGTGATCACGGTAATCGGCGTCAGCCTCATGCCGGTGGCGGTGATGTGGTTGTCGGGTGGTCGCGGCTTTGGCGCCCAGGACACGTCGACGTCCGAAGTCATGCTGGGTCTGGGCACGCTGCTGTTGGTGTTGCTGGTCATGCGCCTGGGCAGCGATTTCTTGTCGCGTATCGCGATTCTCGTGGGCCTGGTGGCCGGGAGCGTCGCCGGTGCCTTTATGGGGATGTCGGATTTCTCTGGCCTGGGCGAAGCGAGCTGGGTCGCCCTGCCCCTGCCCTTTGCCTTTGGTGCGCCGAGCTTCACAGTCGCCGCCTGCGCCACCATGACCGTCACCATGCTGGTGACCATGGTGGAATCCACCGGTGACTATCTGGCGATTGGCGAAGTCTGTGACCAGCATGTGGACGAAAAACGGCTGGCGGCGGGCCTTCGTGCCGAAGGTCTGGGCACCCTGATCGGAGGTCTGCTCAGCGCGTTCCCCTTTACTACCTTCTCGCAGAACATCGGCGTCATCCGCGTCTCGGGCGTACGCAGCCGCTACGTGGTGGCCATCACCGGCGTGATGCTGATTACCCTGAGCCTGGCACCCAAGGCGGCGGCGCTGGTCGCAAACATTCCCACCCCGGTGCTCGGTGGCTGCGGTCTGGTGCTGTTCGGCAGCATCGCGGCAACCGGTATTCAGACCCTGCGCAAAGTGGATTTTGAGCACACTGGCAACGTTCTGACCGTGGGCATCAGCCTCGGCGCCGCCATGCTCGTGGTCGCCAACCCGATCTACTTCTCGGCGCTGCCCAAGGCCGTGGCAGATATTCTGAACAATCCCATAACGCTGGGAGCGACGAGTGCGGTGTTGCTCAATCTGGTGTTCAACAGCAAGCGCGCTGGCTGAATCCGCAGGGTTTATCCGGTAACCGAATCGCGAACAAGCGTCGGCGCGGCACTGACCACCTGGTTGCGGCCCTGTTTTTTCGCAAGATAAAGCGCCTGATCCGCCTCACGAACGAGGTCGCTGGCAAGCTCTGTGGTGCGAGGTGTACGCGAGGCGACGCCGACGCTGATGGTGAGCTGCCCGGAGCAGAGGGAGTCGTTGTGAGGAATCTGTAACGCCGCTACCGCCCGCAGCAGTTCCTGCGCAATCCGCATCGCGCCATCGAGGTCCGTTTCTACCAGAAGCACAACGAACTCCTCACCACCGTAGCGAAACAGCGCATCGACGGCCCGGCGCAGGGTTGCCTGAAGCGCCCCGGCAACTTTCTTCAGCGCTTCATCGCCTTCGGGATGACCATAGCTGTCGTTAAAGTTTTTGAAGTAATCGATGTCGACCATCAAACAGGATAGAAACGTGCCGGACCGCTGCGCGTGCAGCCAGTCTCTCTCGATAATCTGTTCGAATGCGCGTCGATTACCGGCGCCGGTCAACGCATCCCGCTCTGAGAGCAGAGTCAGCGCCTTGTTTCGCTCCCGGAGCTCGGCATCTTTGGTCTCGACAAGCTGCAGCATTTCGTTGATCGATGTTGTGAGCTGGCCGATTTCATTGCTCCGATCAGTTGCGGCGCGACGGGAAAAATCAGCGCGTGCAGCCACGTCGTGGGCAAACTGTGCCAGGCCGAGCACCGGATTAACCACCCAGCGGGAGACAAGGGCTGCGATCAGCAGCAGAAGCAATGTCAGGCCCGCCGTGGCGAACAGCGTTGATGGCGCCACGAGACCATCAAAGAACGCCCGGGGACTGGTGGACTGATGCGCGACCAGGAGTGGATTCCCTTGTATATCGTGGACCGCCCAGTGAATAACGCCATCACGGTTGCGGGTCGTCACACCATCTGGCTGCGAGCGAATTTCTTGCAGCAGCGTATCGGCACCACCCACCGGCTTAAACCTGACCGGAGCGGACCTCAATACCTCTGCAAAAAATTCATCATCGGCCACACGCCACAGCAGCAGAAAACCCACCGGTTTCTGCTTCGCTCCATCACCCGTTATTCCCGTTGCGCCGACAAACAGAATACGGCCATTGTGGCGCATGAAGCCGGTGCGCAGGAGTCCGGGGGTTTCGACGAGGGATGCGATCAGCTCCGGTGTGGGCAACCCCGGATCGGGCAGGGGCGTCAGCGTCTGCGTATCGAATCGGGACGAAAAGACCGATGCTGCCTGGCGATCAAGATACTCGTAGCCATCGATCTTCATTACGCCGTGCATGGTTTCCTTGTAGGAAAATTCGATCTCCACGAATTCCCGGTAGCGCGCGCTGTGCTTCTCGGTCAGCACAAACTCCCGAGCATCATCCCAGTGACCGTTGTCTACCAGCAGTTCCCGCATACGGATTTGCTCTGCATCCAGCAGCCGGCGCACGGCCTGGACAGCGGCAACGTCGTTCGCATGCTCCTGTGCATACAGCGCAGGCAATTCAAACCAGTGCCGTACCGCCAGATGAATCGCGAGCACGAGAGCGACAGCAACGGCGAACAGCAGCAAAAGCCGCGACCTTAGCGATGCGAGGGGACTGACCAATAGCCCTACCACTTACCACGTTATTGGTGGCATTCAACCGCTCTGTTGCCCGCTTGTCCAGCGGGTGTCAGTCAGCCGGTAGTCAGGCAGGACTCGATGATCCGGTAGAGTTCCGGTCGATGCGCCGCAACCTCGTCAGGGGCCAGCCCCTCAAGGGAGTGGGGGTACTTCAGCCACTGCGTGGTTTCGTGCAGAAAATAATCGGGCTCGCGATCCGTCAGGTTTCTCGTTGGTTTGAAATACGGCACCGCCACGCGAATATCGTGCGGTGTGTTCAGGCGCGCACGCTCTTCGAGCGTATTGATCACCGCATCGATAGTGCTACCCGTATCAAACACGTCATCCACAATCAGTAGGCGGTCCTCATGGGTGACCTTTTTTACGAGGTAACCCAACCCGTGAATGCGGATCTCGGAAGAACGGCCATCGATGCCTTGGTAGGACGACGTGCGAATCGCAATGTGATCCGCTTCAATGCCGCAGTAGGCAAGATACTCTTGCACGGCCACCCCGATGGGTGCACCTCCGCGCCAGATCGCAATCATGATACTGGGCCTGAAACCGCTTTCGACCACCTGCGCCGCAAGACGAAAGGAGTCCTCCAGCAGGTTCTGGGCGGTGAGGAACACTTTGTCGGCCATGGGGGATTCCCGCTACATCTCAGGCGCCCAGTGTAGCGAATCTACCGCCCTTTGGATGAAGCTGCCCTGCAAATGGCACGCCTGAGCGCTACTGGCTGTACACTGTGGCAAACCCCGGACCGCTACGGACCATGACCGACATCGAACTGCCAACGAACAAAGTGTTTGTCGAAGAACAGACGCTTCTTGAGGACAGCTACCGGCTGGCGGTGCGCGTCTTCGAGAGCGGTTTTCGGCCAAACTTTATCGTGGGCATCTGGCGCGGCGGGTCCACTGTTGGCATTTACGTTCAGGAATGCCTGCAGTATCTGGGCGTAAAAACCGACCACATTGCGATTCGCACGTCGTACCGCGGCATGGAGTCCTACCTGCAGGACGTCGACCGACCCGAGCGCATACGCGTGCATGGTCTTGAGTATCTCTACGAAGCGATGAATCGCGATGATCGCCTGCTCATCGTGGACGATGTGTACAGTTCGGGGCAGAACATCCAGGCGGTCATTCATCGCCTTGAGACCAAGACCAAGCGCAATATGCCCCACGATGTGCGTGTCGCGGTGCCCTTCTACAAACCCGCCAGGAACCGTACAGGGCGCGTGCCGGATTTCTATCTGCACGAGACCGATGACTGGCTGGTTCTGCCTTACGAGCTCACAGGGCTGACGACCGAGGAGATTAGCCGGCACAAGAGTTGGTTGTTGCCGATTATTCAACGGGACTCTCAGTAAGACTAACGTGACTAGGCTCGGTGCCGGGTGAGAACGCTGAGGTTGTTGGGGCTCGGTGCCGGGTGAGACAGCCGCCATTGCTTTGGGCTGCTCGCGTATCTCCATCGGCGCTTCAGCACTGATTGGGCGCGCTCGACGGACGCCCAAAGCAATGACGCCCGCCTCACCCTACCGCCGTGCCATGGAACCTGGAGCTGTTCGGCCTGCACCAGTCCGTGCCAAGACTCGAGCGTCCGGGTTGAAGGTCAGCCCAGCGAGGCGTTGTCGCGGAGTGAGCGTCCCCCCTCCACAGCGAGCGCAGCGATAGCGCCTCGTTGGGCTGACCGCCACCCACCCCGAATGCCCGAGCCAAGGCACGGTGCAGGTCACAGGCACGTGAGGAAACTGGAAAACGAAAAGGCCGGCGCTGTCACCAACGCCGGCCTGAATACTGCGGGTGGGAGCTTTTAGCTCATGGGAATCGACTGACCCCGCCCCCAGGGTGCTCCGGCGTTGAGAAGCGCCTTGCGCAGCGCGGGCAGATCGGACTCGATGATCGCGTTCAGGCGCTCGCGAATGGGCGCGAACGCATCGCGGGCGAATCCAAGGCTGCGTTTGTGTGCAGGCGTGGGACCGTAGCTGGCACTGGATACGCCGCTGTAGGCATGAGACAGCCAGTTGCCGACATTGTGCACATCGTAGTCACCGATGGCCGCGCGGGATTTGTCACCAGTCAGGGCCTGGTCCAGATCGTAGAGCTCCTGACGCAGGGTGTGCAGTCGCTTGTCGATGTCACCGGGAGCCTGGGCCGTGACCGCGAGCATTTGTTGCAGGGTCTCGACGTCTTCGACGGCATCATCCAGTGCGTAGCGCGCCGCGCTGACTTGACCTGACAGGCCCGCGTAGGACTTCCAGAACGCGTCCACTTCTTCCAGCGGGGCTCCCTTCAGGGAGGGCTCGTAGAGTCGCTTGACGGTGAAGCTCACGGGATCATCCAGGCGACGGCTGACGCCATCTTTGACGAGCACCAACTCGGCGCTGTAGGTGCCCGGCATCGCCATGAACCCGCTGGGCGACAAGCCCTGCCAGTTCGGCGGCGTCTCTATGGAACCGTAGTACGGATGGCGCAGGTCCCAGGCAACGCGGTGGAAGCCTTTTTCTGCGGGCGCATCGATGCGGCGCACCACGCTGCCTTCGCTGTCGCGAATCACCAGCTTCAACGCCGGCGCGGCCTCGCGGCGCTCCGCTTCCACGGCCTCCCAGCCGGCGAACTTCACCGCTTTGTCCGCGTCCATCGCTTCTTTTTCACGATCCTGGCGCTGTTTTTCGAGCGTCGGAAAGCCCTCGCCCAGGTGGTAGGTGAGCACCGCTCCAAAGGGCGGGTTCTCGGCGACATACAGTTGATCACCCTGGGAGCCGCGCTTTGTCGCACCCAGCACTTCGCGCTGGAAGTACCAGTGGGCGTCGCGGGTTTCGAACAGCACGGCTTCCTGCCCCAGTGTATCGGCGGTGAGTTCGCGCAGCGCTGAGTAGTCGTCCAGCACAAAGAATCCACGGCCGAAGCTGGCGGCGACAATATCGTTCTCGCGACGTTGAATGGTGATGTCCCGAATCGAAATCGTCGGTATACCCGCGCTGAATTTGCTCCAGCGCTCGCCGCCGTTGAGCGTCATGAACACGCCAAACTCCGTTGCGGCAAACATGAGATCGGCGCGTTCGTGGTCCTGCACCACACGCCACACCAGATGCCGGTCGGGAATGCCGTCGGTAATCGCGCTCCAGCTGCGGCCACGATTACGACTCACCAGCAGGTAGGGTTTGAAGTCTCCGTACTTGTGATTGTCCAGGGCCACGTACACCGTGTCGGCGTCGTGCAGATCGGCGCGGATGTCGTTGACGAAGGCTGTAGCGGGAACGCCCGGCAGGGAGCCGACTTCAATCTTGCGCCAACTGTCACCGCCGTTCTGCGACACCTGGATCAAACCGTCATCGGTGCCGGCGTAGAGCAGGCCTTCTACCAGCGGCGATTCCGCCAGTGAGGTGATGGTGTTGTAGTCCGACATGGCATACATGTCCCAGGGCGCATCCCAGCTCCAGGTCTGCTCCATCAGTGGCAACTGCATACGATCCTGGTTGCGCGTAAGGTCGCCAGAAATCGCGGTCCACTCATCGCCACGGTTGTCGGATCGCCACACGCGCGATGACGCAAAGTACAGGCGCGCAGGATCGTGGGGGCTCACCAGAATCGGCGAATCCCAGTTGTAGCGCTCTGCGGGATCACCGGCGGCGGGCTGGGGTTTAATGTAGACAGACTCGCCGGTGGGTACGTCTACCCGCGTGAGGTTGCCCCGCTGCCACTGTGCGTACATCACGTTCGGGTTGCCCGGCTCTGTCGCCGGCTGGTGTCCATCGCCGCCGAGCACTACGCTCCAGTCCGCCGTGCGAATGCCGTGCACATTGTCGGTACGCGACGGTCCGCCCTGCGTATTGTTGTCCTGCGTGCCGCCATAGATCGTGTAGAACGGCTCGGAGTCGTCCACCGCGAGCTTGTAGTACTGGGTGACGGGCAGGTTTTCCATAAAGCGCCAGGTCGCACCCAGGTCAAAGCTCTCGTACAGACCCCCGTCGGTGCCCATCATGATGTAGTCGGGATCCGTCGGGTGAAAGACGATGGCGTGCATATCGCCATGCTGCGCGGGGTGGGCCATGGGCTCAAAGGTCTTGCCGCCGTCCTCGGACTTCTGCACCGTGGGACCGACCAGGTAAAGACGGTCAAACGCATGGGGGCTGGCGAAGATCTCCTGATAGTAGTGGGGACCCGTACCGCCACCGACGGCATCGGCACCTTTCTCCCAACTTGCACCGCGGTCCGCGGAACGCCAGACACCGCCCTCACGGCGGTTGAGCTCGATCGCCGCGTAGACCACATCGGGATTCTGAGTCGAGATCGCCAGACCGATCTTGCCGAGATTTCCCGTGGGCAGGCCCGTCGATAGTTGGGTCCAGCTCCGCCCACCATCGGTGGACTTGTGCAGGCCGCTCTCGGGACCACCGCCCATATAGGCCGCCACGGTACGGTGATGCTGCCAGGTGGCGGCGTAGAGCACGTCGGGATCGCGAGGGTCGATCACCACGTCGGTCACCCCGGTCCACTCACCACCACCGAGGGTTTTCGTCCAGGACTCACCGCCATCGGTGGTCATGTACAGACCGCGCTGACCACCCTTGCTCCACAGGGGACCCTGCACCGCCGCCCACACCGTATCGGAATCTTCCGGGTGCACGATGATGGTCGAGATATGCTGGGATTCCGTGAGGCCCTTGTTGGTCCAGGTCTGGCCGCCATCTTCCGAGCGATAAATGCCATCTCCAAAGCCGACGTGGCGACCACCTACGTCCTCACCGGTACCGACCCACACGATGTGGGGATTGGAAGGGTCGACGGTGACATTGCCGATCGAGTACGACGTCTGGTCATCGAAGACCGGCGCAAAGGTCACTCCGGCGTTTTCTGTTTTCCAAACGCCTCCGGAGCCCACCGCCACGTACCAGACGCTGTCATCGGTAGGGTCCCAGTCGATGTCGGAGATGCGGCCCGACATGAAGGCCGGACCGATGTTGCGCCACTCCAATCCGGCATAGGGGTTTTCGGGTTTGTCGTCCGCCGCCAGGGCAAAGGGCGCCAGGGTGATACCGGCGACGAGCAGGGTGTTACGCAAAAAATTCATTCTGGTGTCCTGAAATCAGCCAAGCGGGGCAGCTTAGCATCTGCTACGGGCGTCGCAATGAGTCGGACTACCGCTTCAGGGGGAGCACACGGTGCTGTTATCGCAATGGTCTGGTCGCCACCGCGCTGTTGCGACGGGTGCAGTCACGGCGCGGGTGTGTACAATCCGCTGGCAACCGGTGGGCATCCCTGATCTCGATGCGCAGCCACCGCCACGCCCTCAGGAGCCGATACCGTGACCTCACGCCGCCCCGCGCCGCCACCGCGCTTTGTCCTCGCGCTGATGTTGTGCCTGTGGGCGAGCCTGGCGTCAGCGGACATCTTCCGCCCCGCCTATCTGGAAATGACCGAGCTGGAAAACGGCGCTTACTCCGTGCTCTGGCGCGTGCCTATGCTGCCAGACCAGCGCCGTCTGCGCGCGACGCTGCGCTGGCCCGATGGCGTCCAGGTTCCCGACGAGTTTCTGGCTACACGCGCTGGAGACAGCTGGGAAGAACGCTACACGATTAACACCACGGTCAGTCTCGTGGGACGCGAGATCGCCATCGACGGCCTGCTCGGTGGCGCCACCGATGTGATCGTGCGCGTGCAAAGGGCGGACGGCACCACCCAGCTTGAGCGCCTCACGCCGGATCGGGCACGCTTTACCCTCACCCACTCGCCAGGACCGGGTGAGATCGCCTGGGATTACCTGATTCTGGGCATCGAACATATTCTCGCGGGCCTGGACCACCTGCTGTTCGTACTCGGACTCCTGCTACTGGTGCGCAATCTCAGGCGGCTCATCGCCACCATCACCGCCTTCACCGTCGCCCACTCCATCACCCTGGTCGCGGCGAGTCTGGGCTGGC
This sequence comes from Gammaproteobacteria bacterium, assembly GCA_030433415.1. Lineage (GTDB taxonomy): Bacteria > Pseudomonadota > Gammaproteobacteria > Pseudomonadales > Halieaceae > Congregibacter. The sequence goes on from JAUIMF010000009.1 coordinate 41,866, forward strand.
TGCACGTGCCGGGGCCACCCGTTGAGGCGATCATTGCGCTGTCCATAGTCTTTGTTGCCGCCGAAGTACTGCGCGACCTTCAGGGTCACTCGTCGCTGGCCGCCCGGGCGCCGTGGATCGTGGCCTTTGCCTTTGGACTGCTGCACGGCCTGGGCTTCGCCGGCGCCCTGGAAGAAGTGGGTCTGCCCGAGACGGCGATCCCCGTGGCGCTGCTGATGTTTAACGTGGGAGTAGAAGTCGGCCAGCTACTCTTCGTCGGCGCGGTGGTAACGCTGGGACTGCTGCTTAAACGCCTGACACCCCTGCCGTTCGCTACCACGGCACGGCTGCTGAGCTACGGCATCGGCACGATCGCCGCCTTCTGGACGATCGAACGCGTGGTGTCATTTGCCGCCTGACCGCCGGCGCGACGAAACCACAGGCCGCATCAGCTGTTCGTTGCCTGGCTGCATCACCGACCACCCCGGGGGCGCAGCGGGTAGCGGCGTGGGGCGCGGATGTCCTGGGCGCAACGGCGGCCTGGGCCGCACCGGGGATCTGTAGGCGGGCCAGTAATTCCCCGCCCACACCGGCACGGGCTGCTGGATTACCTGGGGTTCGGGGGACTGTTCACGCAACTCGGCGCGATGGCGTTCACGCTCGCGGCGATCCTCAGCCATGCGGTCCGTGGTTTCGCGCATCTGCGTCAGACGTTCTTCGAGCAGCCCGTCATCTGCCGCCGGTGGTGTGTCGATGGTCAAAGTCTCTACCGACGCCGTGTCTTGCGGCGGCGTGTCACTGAAGGAAGTGACCCCGTTCTCGACGGATTTGTACACGGTCTGTGCAAAGGCAGGCGCGACAACGATCAGCAGCAACAACACTCTCATGGCCGAAGTATAGACCGGGCATCAACGCGTGCTATCGTAAATCGGTGCCGCCCCCCTATCGATGAGGAACCTGATCATGGACAGCACCGCTATCGCCATTGCCGTGGGTGGCACCGTGATATTTGTCGGCGTTCTGGTGTGGAAGGGCCTGTGGCTGTTGCGCAAGATTCGCGAGTCGGAGCCAGAGCAGGACGCCACTCCCGAAGAGTGACGCCCGCATGACACCTGTCAGCGACGGCGACCACCGCGAGCAGGCCGTCGCATTTCACGGGACGCGCCCATGCTACGGGCCCGGTGCGCGCGGTCAAAATCGTTCCGGTTAAAACTGCTGCCCCGATGGCTACTTTGCAGATTACCCGTTGACGGCCTGGACACCGACGCACCGCCCGATCGATTCTGGTTCACGCGATCCGACAGTCCCTGGGAGCTCCACTGACCGTTGTTGCGCGTCTGCCAGCCATTGTCGACGCGCCGGGCGACGTTACCCTGACGATCCGCAAAGACATTGTTGGCGCGCGTTGTGGACGGCCGGGCCTTGCGCAGTTGATCCCGCTGTCCGCGACTTGCCAGGCGATCGCGATTGCCGCCGTCGTTGTAGATATTGCGCGCGCGATCACCGACATTCAGCTTGTTGTCGCCGATGCGATTGCGGATCTCGGTGCGATTGCCAATATTCACCGTGTTACCGATATTGATATCGCCGGTATTGATAATCGTCGGTCCGCGATAGCCGCCGCCGTACCAGCCGCCTCCGCAACAGCCCCAGCCGCCGCCCCAATGGATACCCATACTGAAGAAGCCGTTACTCCAGCTCACGCCGAAGTTCCAGCCGGTCCAGGGGTTATAGCCCACATGAAAACCCCAGGTCGGGGGTCGCGGGTAGTAAAAGCCGCCCCAGTACGGGGGGTAGTACCAGCCGGTGCCGTACACGGGCACGCCATAGTAGGGGAACGACCAGAGGTAGCCGGGCGTATAGCCGACATACACCACCTCGGGCGTCGACTCGTACACATGCACGTGGGTCACGTTGTAGACCGGCGACGTGGGCGGGATTCGCGCGATCTCATCTTCGGGTACCCAATCCGCTACGGCCCAGGGGCCCTTCGCACTGGCTGACGTGAACCACACGCCGTTATCCACGGCATAGTACTTGCCGTCGATCTTCAGCACCTGGCTCGCCGTGTTGACCGCGTAGGCAACAGAAGTGCCATCGATCTTCCTGAATTCCGGTTTGCCATCGTAGCTGACCGTCAGGCTGGCCTCTGACCGGTCAATCGCAGCAGTCTGGGGTATCGCAGCATCGAGCATGGCCTGCTCTGCTTCCTCCGTACCGGCGACGGACGTGCGCAGCCCACCGATATCCGATGCGGGTGGAATCTTTGCGAAGGACTCGGGCAGATCCGTGGCCGGCACAAAGTGCCAGGGGCCGGACTGGGAGCCCGCCCGGAACCAGCGCCCCGAGAGCAGCAGGTACATGTTGCCCGTCGGCAAGTGACGTAGCCACGGCGTTTCGGTATTGCGGGCATAGAGAATCTCGCCACCCTCTAGGGACTGCCAGTCAGGCTTACCCTGGGTAACCACGAGTTCCGTAGGCTCAGTGGCAACGACTATCGCCGGTGCCGGCCCGGCGTTGGGCGCAACATCCGCATCGCTGGCGGCCTCGGCCACCATCTTCGCCAGATCCGCCGGGGGTGTGCTGGTCACCACCCAGGGTCCCAGCGCATCGCGGGCGCTGTACCAATGGCTGCCGTCACTCAGATAGAACTCGCTACGTCCTTTGCGTGCCACCAGAAACGGTGTGTTCACGGCGCGCTCGTAGGGAGAGTTCTCGACCTGCTCGAACTGCGGTTTACCGTCATAGAGCAGCAGCACCGCGAGGGATTCGCTGAACTCGATTATCGGTGGCTCATCATTCAGGTTCTCGAGGCTGCGCCGCTCGATGTTGGCCGTCTCCAGTGAGGCGGACAGGCGTTCCAGGGAGATATCCAGCCCATGCACCGGAAACGCATTCTTGACGACCTGCATCAGCCGCTGCTCACCCGTGTCACGCGAGTCGGGCCAGCCCGCTTTCGTCACTTCGATGTCGAGCACCCGAGCCGTACCGGCATCCTGGTCTGTCTCGATGCGCGCCGTAAACCACATGGCGCCAAAGATCGGTTCATCCCTGTTATCGAGCTCGATCGAGATGGCGGCCCGCGCCTTCAGCCGGTTGCCGTCGAGCCCCTCGGGCTGGGGCTGGTAGATCACCAGGGTACCCTCGTTACCCACAATCTCCTGGGGCCAGGCCAGGCTGGCTTCTTCGGCTGTCGCCATCGTAGCCGCGAGCGTCCCGAGCGCTGCCAGCAACAGTAAGCCCAATCTGCATACCATGGTCGTTCTCCTCCTCGTTGCTCACCCAGGGGCAAGCGTCGCTACCTGTCGCTCGATGTTACACGACCCCGGCGGCCAGACGACCAGCGGACCGCAGGCATAGAGTCACAATGGTACGCTTGCAGCCTGGCAAACCGACGTCCACGGCAGGAGCTTTCATGTCGAATTTAACGCAAGGCCACTCCAACCGAACCGCAAGGCGGGTGCCCACCGCCGTGCTGGCTGTCGTGCTGGCCGGGTTGCTGGCGAGCGTACCGCTGAGCGTACGAGCCGATGACTCTGCGGCCCGAGTGCGAATTGCGGCGGTGCTGGATGATTTTCATGCGGCGGCCGCCGCGGGAGACCGCGACCGCTATCTCGGACACTTTGCCCCGAACGGCGTGTTTATGGGCACCGACGATTGGGAGCGCTGGCCCCTCGACGAGTTCACCACTTATGTCACGCAGCGCTTTGAAGAAGGCGGGGGGTGGACCTACACATCCGAGCAACGCCACATCGCTTTTTCTGCCGACGGCGACACCGCCTGGTTTGACGAAATCATGCTCTCACCGCGCTGGGGCCGATTCCGCGGCACCGGCGTGCTGACCCTCACCGATGGGACGTGGAAGCTGGCGCACTACTCCCTGACCGCTCTGGTTCCCAACGAGCGCTTTGAAGACGTATCGGCCATCGCAACCGAAGGCTTCGCCCAGCGCAAGGAGCAGGAATGAGCATCGAAGGACATCCGGTCCGCTATTCCCAGTCGACGATCACAGAACTGATGGTGCCGGCCTACGCCAATTTCGGCGGCAAGATTCACGGTGGCACGCTGTTGTCGCTGATGGACAAGGTCGCCTATGTCTGCGCCAGCAAGCACGCGGGCAACTACTGCGTAACCCTGTCGGTCGACAACGTACATTTTCTGCAACCGGTCGAGGTCGGCGACCTGGTGTCGATGATGGCGTCGGTAAACTACGTGGGGCGCACGTCCCTGGTTGTCGGCATTAAAGTCATTGCAGAGAACGTGCAGACGGCAACCGTGAAACACACCAATACCTCGTATTTCACCATGGTGGCCAAAGGCCCCGACGGTATGAAAGCCGAAGTGCCGCCACTGATTCTGGAAGACGAGGAAGCGATTCGTCGCTTTGCCAGCGCCCTGCGCCGCCGCCGGTTACGAGCCTATGCCGTCAAGCGCATGGAGAATTACAAGGCCAGCTTCAGTGCCGACGACAACGTGCGTGCTTTTCTTGCCGGCGAACGCTGCGAAATCCGGCTTGGCGTAAACAATCATCGGACCTGACATGAAACGCGTGATTTTTGATACGGACATCGGCATCGACGACGCCATGGCCCTGCTGTTCCTCCACTACGCCCCGACGGTGCAGATCGAGGCGATCACGACGGTGTCGGGCAACGCGAGCATTGCCAACACCACGCGCAATGCACTGTATGTTTGCGAGCGCTTTGGAATCGACGTGCCCGTTTACCGTGGCGCGTCGGGCCCCATCGGCCAGGCCCTGGGATCCGGACATCCCGATTTCGTGCACGGCGCGAATGGCCTGGGCAATATTGAGTTTGCCGACCCGACAAAAACCGCGGAGCTCAAAGGTGCCGCCGAGGCCATCGTCGAACTTGCCGAGGCGCACCCCGGAGAAATCAGCGTGGTAGCCGTGGGGCGCCTGAGCAATCTCGCCAAGGCCCTGTCCCTGAACCCCCGCCTGCCGGAACTGCTCAAGGAGGTCGTGGTGATGGGCGGCGTATTCATGCGCCGCAATCACGGCGGCAACGTCTCACCGGTTGCCGAGGCAAATATGGCCGGTGACCCCAGCGCGGCAGACCGGGTATTGGGCTGCGGCCTACCGGTCACGGTGGTGGGTCTGGACGTCACGCAAGAGACAACCATGGACGAGCAGTTTATCGACACGCTACAGGCCAACGCCGGCGATGCGGGGCGCTTCATTCATGACATCACGCGTTTCTACTTCGATTTTTATGCAGGGGTCGACGGTGTGCGCGCCTGCCCCATCCACGACTCCAGCGCGGTGGCGTATTGGCTGGCACCGCATCTGTATACGGTAGAAGAAGGTCCCGTGCGCGTTATCGCCGAGGGCATCGCCATGGGCCAGACGATCCTGGGGCTGACTCCCGATCGCTATGAGAGCGATGCCTGGCTCGACAGGCCTGCGTGCAAGGTATGTATCGACGTGGACGCCGACGCCGTGAAGGCACTGTATCTCGAGACGCTGGCCCTAGCGGGCCAGTAGGTCGAGGCGCTCCTTGAGGTAGCTGCCCGCGGTGTAGCGCGAAGACAGGGGTAGATCCAGCCGCGGAGCCATGAAATACGGTATGGCAATGCGCGAGCGATTGGCCTCGGCGCTTGGTGGATTGACCACGCGGTGCGAGGTGGACGGAAAATAACGGGACGTTGCCTCCTGCAACATATCCCCTGCGTTGATGACGATGTCCCCCGCCTGACCGGGCACCGCCTCCCATTCCCCCGCCTTGGTGAGCACCTCGAGCCCTGGCTCGGCTGAGACCGGCAACAGGGTCAACAGGTTGATGTCTTCGTGCGCGGCGGCGCGCACCGCTCCGGCCGGCTCATCGCCTTTGAGCGGCGGGTAATGCAGCACGCGCAACAAGCTGTCGTCGGCTGACAGGCTGTCCGCCAGCGTGCCACGCAGGGCGTCGGGGAGCACCTCGCCACAGCGATCGTCGAGCCATTGAAGTAACTGCTGCCCCAGGGCAAAGGCGTCGCGCAGGTGATCGCGGGCATCGGACTCCAGGAACTCCGGCATCTGCGTGCCCGGCACAATGTGAAAAAACTCCTTGAGGTCTTTTACGTCGTGCCCCACGGCGGTCTCGGATACATCCGGGGGGATATAGCCACTCGTGTTCCCCGAGGGGACTTCGTGTGCCAGGTAGTTCCATTTTTCATCGCTGGCGAAAAAGGCACACCAGTCCCGCGCCATGCGCTGCAGGCGCTCGGCCGATAACGGCGCATTGCGCAACACCGCAAAGCCCGTTTCGCGCAGGGTACGAACAAAGGCCGCATCCGCATCGGCGGCGCTCATATCCACAATGGCAACGGATCCCGTCATTACGCTCTCTGCTTATTCACGATTTGCTGATTGGTGCCGTGCGGCGATGCTGGATCAGCCAGGCGATGCCCACCAGCACGGCCAGCACAAAATAACAGACCGAACCCAGCTGCAACACGCTGCGTACACCGCTGAACTCGGCCACTGCAGCGGTAACCACCGGACTGATCGCCGTACCCGAGGTGGCACCGAACAGCAGCGCCGCGACCAGTCGGGGGCTTGGGTGGTCCACCGCCAGCGTCGCAAAAGCAATAACAACTTTCAGCAGGCCGAGATTCGCCACGCCCCACAGGAGCGCCAGCCAGGGTAGAAGCTCCAGACTCGCCACGGTCCACAGCGGTAGTGATCCGAGGAACGCACCCAGCACACTCAACAGAACAAGGCGTCGCGCGCCGATGCGCAGCACCCACCAGGCAACCAGTAACTGGGCGATGAACATGCCCGTCCAGAATCGCGCCACGACAACGCCCGCGTTGTCCCGGCACGCGCCAAGGGCCGTTTCGAGATAGGTGGGCAGCCACCAGAGCAGCGAGTACTGGCCCAGGGTGTAGAGAAACAGCGCGACCACACACAGCCAGACCGGGGCAGGCCAGGAACGCGCGACGCCGTTGGGTGCGGCGTGCTGGTGCGAGGGGAACCCCGCACTCAACACCAGCACGCAAATCACGACCGCCACTGCCGCGACCGCCAGATAAGCAGATGCCCAATGCCAGGCAGCCGCCACAAAGCCCACGGCCAGGGACGAAATGACGATGCCCGCAATACTGAAGGAGCCGTCGGTGATCACCAGCATCGATGCACGACGGTCTTCGTGGTAGAGGGACGCGATGGTGCTGGCGGCTGCCGCAAGGCCGATGCCGCAGGCGGTACCGACCACGCCGAGGCTGATACGCAGTACCCAGAGCGCCTCGGACAGACGCAACGCCAGCAGGCTGATGGCTATGGCCAGATACAGCACCAGCATCCACCACCGCGGTGCCAGCACGTCGAACACTACCAGCGCCAGGGCGGAGCCGACAAAAATTCCCATGGTGAGCCAGCTGAACAAAGGCGCGACTTCCGCCGGCGTACGCCCCAGGTAGTCCGCCAGCGGCGGCATCACGATGCCGATCGGCGACAACATGCCAGACATCACAAAATAGGCCAGAAAACAGGCCAGCGTGACGCGTGCGTCATTACCGAGCCAGCGGTGGCCTGCGCTCGAAGTGTTCAGGAAGGGGCTCCTCGCGGGGACTTGACGTCCCTAGTGACGACAATTGATGCTTCGGAGCTTACCAGCGGCCAAGCTCGCTTCGCCAGCGTGACGACGGGCAGACATAAAAGGAGTTCATTATGCAGAGCGTTGTAATCACCGGTGTGTCCACCGGCATCGGCAGGGCCACCGCCGAGGTACTGGTGGGCGAGGGATACCGGGTGTTTGGCTCCGTGCGTAAAGCGGCGGATGGCGAAGCCCTGCAGCAGGCCTTGGGAGCGCAGTTTGTGCCGCTGCATTTTGATGTCACCGATGAGGCGGCGATCAACGCGGCGGCGGCCGAAGTCCGGGAGCAACTGCAGGGTCAAACGCTGGCCGGACTGGTGAACAATGCGGGCATCGCGGTCTCGGGACCGCTGCTGGAGGTACCCACCGAGGACTACCGGCAGCAGTTGGAGGTCAACCTCGTGGGCCCATTTCTGGTGACCAAGGCCTTCGCGCCGCTGCTGGGGGCCGACGAGAGTCTCTCTGGCAAACCGGGTCGCGTCGTCAACATCAGCTCCGTAGCCGGCATTCGCGCCATGCCGTTCCTTGGCCCCTACGCCGCCTCGAAGTTCGGCCTCGAAGGCTACTCCGAAGCCCTGCGCCGGGAGCTGATGCTCTTTGGCATCGACGTGGTCGTGATCGGTCCTGGCCCGGTAAAAACCGCCATCTGGGACAAGGCCGAAGACATTGATATTGCACCCTACGCCGACTCTCCCTACCGCCCGATTCTGGAGCGTTTTCAAAAGGCGTTTATCCGCCAGGGTCGCGACGGCTACCCCGCTGACCGGCTGGGCAGACTGATTCTCAAGGCCCTGACCACCCGCAACCCACAGGTTCGCTACGCTGCGGTGAAGGGACGGCTGGTAGAAAAACTGATGATGCGCGTCGCGTCGGATCGTGCCCTGGACCGCATGATCGCCGGCATGCTGGGACTGCGGCCACAGGCCCGTCGCCCGTAATGCGATTCCTCCTCGCCCTCATCGGGCGCCTGCCCGAGGGCATCGCCTACGGGCTGGCAAGGCTGCTCTATATGCTGTTGTTCCACGTGTTTCGGTACCGTCGGGCCGTCGTGCAAGACAACCTGACGCACGCGTTCCCCGACGCCTCGCCAGCGGCGCTACGGGAGATGGAACGCAATGCCTACCGGCACCTGTGCAATCTGGCGGTAGAGGTGTTGCGTGCCCCCTACCTGCCCAGGGCGTTTTTTGAGCAGCGTGTCACGCTGCGCAACCCTGAGCTGTTGAAGGACGCCACCGACAACTATGAGCGCCAGGCCATCATACTGTTGATCCATCAGGGCAACTGGGAGTGGCTGCTGCACGGCGCCATGGCGCAGCTACCCATCTCCGTCGACCCGGTCTACAAAAGCCTGCACAGCGAGTTCTGGAACGACTACATGCTCCATGCCCGCTCCCGCTTCGGCGCCACCCCCATGACCATCGAGACCATCGGCAGGGAGGTGATTCGTGGCCGGCGCAAGAAGCGGATCATTGTGATGCTCGCGGATCAGGCGGGACCGAAGCACGGTGGCTACTGGACCCGGTTCCTGCATCGCCCCGCCGTGTTTTTTCGTGGCGCCGACAAGCTCGCCCAGGCGCTGGAACTGCCCGTGCTGTTCGCGCGCTGCCATACGCCGTCCCGCGGTCACTATGAAGTCGAGTTCCAGCCGCTCAGCCTGCCGCCTCACGAACAGTCGGACGCGATTCTTCCAGCCTACGTGGCCGCCGCCGAGGCCGCCATACGCGACGATCCCGCCCGCTATCTCTGGACCAATCGGCGGTGGAAGAAAGTGCCTCCGGAGGGAGTGGTGGTGGCGAACGGTGATCACCACCCTGATATCGACGACCCGATTCAGGTCAACCAACCGTCGAGCAGGCTCTGAACGTCAGGCGCCCCGCCGCCCCGTACGCAGACGCAGACGAAACGCAAACAGCGAATCCTTGCCACTGACCTTGACGCGCTTAAGCTCCAGCGCATCCCGCCCGGGGTCCGTCGAGATGCCTTCGTGGGTGGTCACGGCCGTGCGATAGCCGGCGTCGCGTGCCGCCGCCACATCGTCGGGGCCATAGATCCCAAACGGATAGGCAAAGGTGTCGAGCGCCACATTAAAGCGGGCCGCCAGGGACTCGCGCGCCCCCGCGATCTCTGCGCTGCGCTCCTCGGGGGACGCCGTGGACAGATTGGCGTGGGTGCGCGTGTGCCCGCCCAGCTCCCAGCGTCCGCTGGCAACCATGGCTTCGACCTGCTCGTCAGTCAGCTTGGGCTCGTCCCGCAGCTCGCCGCTGTCGTGATGTGCCTTCTTGCTGGTGGACCAGTCCCGATCAAAGCGATCCTCTACCAGATACAGCGTCGCCCGGGCGTCGTAACGCTGCAGTACCGGGTCGGCATTCAGCAGGTTGTCAGCGTAGCCATCGTCGAAGGTCAGGACGACGGATTTTGCAGGCAGCGCCACACCGCTGCCCAACTCAGCCATGGTGGCGAAGTACCAGCCGTCGCTCTTCAGCCAACGCACCTGTGCCTCGAAATCCGCCGGTGATACGCGCAGCTTGTTGAAGGTCGCCCCGGCCACGGGCTCGCGCACCATGTGGTACATGAGCAGGCGGGGATAGCGATAGGGCACGGTTCTGCGCCACCAGGCAAAGCGGTGACTGAACACCAGCAACGCCAGCGCCGCAATCACCGTGATCAACAGAAGCCAACCGTTCATGCCAGCCACCGTGAATCAAGCAGACGCTGTGCCAGCCGATTCGCTTCTGCCAGGACCGGTTGCGCGGACTGTAGGGTGCTACCGGGGGCAAACTCACAAAAATGTGTCACCAGGCCCCGCTGCTGCAGGTCTGCCATGGCACCGGCAACCCGACTGCCTTTTTGTGGCGCCAGGTCCATAAGGCCCACACCACAACCCGCCGTCATCGCTTCGTAGACCATCGACGCACTGTCGGGTGTCACCCAGCATTGCGCAGCCTGCGCCAGCGTTGTGCCCAGCCACCCAGGTGATAGCTCTGCCACATCGTGAAGCGTCAGGTTCGGCAGCGAAAGGGATCGCGCGGCGGGTAAAAATGAAACGGGCGTACGCCGTGACGTGCTGAGTTGCCAACGTCCCTGTGCGGCAATGGTTTGCAGTTGCGTCAGCACGGCGTCTTCATCCCAGATGAAATGAGGTGACGGACCACCCACCAGAATCACACCCTCTTCACACTTCTCACCGGGGATCAGGCGATTCATGGGCCCGTCCGATAACCAGCATCGCTCGTCTTCAGCCACGCCATCGTGGCGGGGCACGATGCACAGGTCGAACAGACGGCGCGGCAGGCTCGGACGCATGATGACCACCGTGGGGCAGGCACAGGCTCGGCCCAGCGCCAGCAGCGTCAGATGGGTCCCGTGACCCGCACCAATCAGCAGATCGTATGCTTCGCCCTGACTGTCCCGTCGCAGCAGCGCACGCAGCGCCGCCCCACGAGCCATCGCCGATATCTGGCAAACCTGCACTTCAGGACGCAGGCGCTGCAATGCCTCCGCCAGACCCAGGCTCTGATTCAGATGCCCGGCTTTGCCGTCGCTCACCACGCCGATGCGCAGGGCATGTCCCATAGGGTCACTTTTCGTTAATCGCTCAGGCGGTATAGTAATGCCCGGGGGAACTCAGGGGTATCTGCGATGACCGACGCAGGTTCGACCAGTTCGCGGAGTCTGGAGGGACACCGCATCGTGCCCGTGCTCGCCGGTGGCGGAGCGCGCCTGCCCGCGCACATCGGCATTCTGGCAGCGCTGGACGAACTACGCGTCGAGTACAGTGAACTGGTGGGTGTCTCGGGTGGTAGCATCGTCGCCGCACTACTGGCCACGGGCTACCCCCTGGACGCGATTCGTGGCATCGCCCAGGAAACGGATTTCTCCCAGTTCCTGGGGCAGAATCTGTTCTCGCTACTGCGCACCGGCGGCCTGTCGAGTGGCGACCATTTTCAGCGCTGGATGGACGAAAAACTCGAGGGCCGCTGTTTTTCGCAACTCGAACGGCATTTGCATGTGGTGGCCACCGACGTGCGCACGGGCAAGCCCGTGGTATTCAGCTCGGCGACGACGCCGGAGATGCCCGTGTCGCTCGCCGTCCGATATTCCATGTCGGTACCGCTGCTCTTCAGCTTCAAGAATCACGGCGACATGGTCATGGCCGATGGCAGCATTTTGTCAGAAGAGTCCCTGCGCCGGGACTGGTCCGGCAACGGTACCCCGGTCGTGGTGTTCAAACTGCGCGGCAGTGGCGGACTCCAAATACCCGGGCGCAAGCCACTGATCCCCCTGCGCCAGTATCTGGGCATGCTCCTGCACACCTTCATGACCACGTTGGCACACGAGTACATCAACGAGGACTTCTGGCTGTCTACCATCGTGGTGGATACGGGCGACATCTCGCCCGTGGCGTTCTCGCTGGGACCAGAGCTCAAGGACCGCCTGTATGAAACCGGCTATCGCAGCACCCTGGACTATCTGCCACAAAAGCTCTCACGCAAGAACAACGGCCCCGCCTGAGAGCTCGGAGCGAACGTTAAAGCGGCGCTCGCTCCGAGCGAGAGGCATCAACCAAAGAGCGACTTGGCGGCGCCCAGCAATCCCGAGGCACCGCCAGCCATGTCCAGCAGACTGCCGCCGGAGCTGGCCTTGTCCATGACCTGGGGAAGCACATCCGCCAGGCCGTCCGCCGCCGTGCCGGTGTCCACGCCCACCTTGCTGGCGAAAGCGCCAACGCGATCGCTGCCGAACAGGTCCATAATGCTGTCGGCCGAGATGGACTGATTGGCGCCGTCACCCAGCCACGAACCCAGTACCGCACTCAGATTGCCACTACTGGCCATTTTGGTAGCAAGGCCGGCGAGATCCACCTGCCCTGATTCATTCGCCAGCAGGCCGCCAAGCGCCGAGGCGATGGTATCGGTATCGATGTTCAGGCCCAGTTTCTGGGACAGCAACTGTGCGCCCATCTGTAGTAAATCCATGGTTCTTCTCCTGTCACGTAACCAGCAAATATGCTGCATGGGGACAGGGAGTATAGGCGGGAATTGGGAGGTTCGCGCTGCCTTGTGCACAAAATCCACCGCACGCGGTGCCGGCGGGGCTTGCCAACACCGTTACGTCCAAAATCTCGCGCGCGCGTATACACACCATGCACGCAACCGACGCTACCGCCCCTGGCGTGAATCCCCGGGAGCAGGACCTTTCCGCGACCCTGCTCGCCGTCTACGGGTCCCTGGCCTTTCCCCTTGCAGCAGCCTTCATCGCGTTGCAGGTGATCGTGCCCACGTTTTACGCCCAGGCTCTGGGTCTCAGCCTGTCCGCCGTGGGCACCATTCTCTTCGGTGCCCGGCTGTGGGACCTGGCCACGGACCCGGTGGTGGGATACCTGTCAGATCGCACACCGGCGCACTGGGGGCGGCGCAAGATCTGGGTCGTGGCCAGCGCACCCCTGGTTGCGGCATCTGTGTGGCTTCTGTTCCATCCGCCCGATGATGCGAGCCGGGGGTTTCTGCTGCTGACGACGCTGGCCATCTACGTGGCGGGAACCATGAGCATTGTGCCGCTCAATGCCTGGGGCGCCGAGCTGAGCGAGTGCTACCACCAGCGTAGCCGGGTCAGCGGTGCTCGGGTGGTGTTTGGGCTGCTGGGTACGCTCGCGGCGCTATTGCTGGTCGACAACCGGGATAACGCCAGTCTGGCTGGCTCATTGCATGCCATTGCCCTGCTGACGCTGGCGGGCCTGGCCATCACGGTCCCCCTGGCGGCGTTTCGCGTACCAGACCGCAGTCACCCGGCCACCGACGGCACAAGCCTGGCGGGTGCGCTGGCACTGTTAATGCGTCCGTCGCCATTCCGTCGCCTGCTGGGTGCCTTTCTACTCAATGGCCTTGGCAACGCGATTCCCGCCACCCTGTTCCTGCTGTACGTGACCCATGTACTCGACGCTCCGGGATCTGCCGGCCCGCTCCTGTTCCTCTACTTCGTGGCCAGTGCCCTTGGGGTGCCGCTGTGGGTGGCCCTGTCGCGTCGCTGGGGCAAACATCGAAGCTGGTGCGTTGCCGTGGTGGGATCCTGCCTGTGTTTCAGCGCCACACCGTTTCTGGGCGCGGGTGACACACCGCTGTACACCGCCATCGTGGTAGCGACGGGGCTGATGATCGGCGCCGATCTGGCTCTGCCCAGCGCGATCAACGGCGATCTCATTGAGTGGGATGCGTGGCACAACGGTGAGCGCCGCCCGGGCCTGTTCTTCGCCCTGTGGGGCACGGCATCCAAGCTTGCCTTCGCCCTGGCCGTCGGACTCATGTTTCCACTGCTGGACTTCTCGGGCTTTGACGCCGCCTCCACCAATTCACCCGAGGCGGTGCGATTGCTGGCCATCTACTACGCGGTACCCAGCCTGCTGTGCAAAGCGGTGGCGGTCGCGCTGATGTGGAACTTTCCTATCGACGAGGCCGAACACGGGCGTATTCGGCTCCAATTGGCGCAGCGCGAAACCTGATCCGTGTCACGCTACACTGGCGGCTTCGGCAAGGGAGAATGTGGTGGCGCAGCGCGACTGGGACTCGGGGCTCTACGATCGCTTCGGTGATGAGCGACAACGGGCGGCTGCCGATCTGCTCGCCGCGATTTCCGGGCACGCCTTCTCCCGCATCACCGATCTCGGTTGTGGGTCTGGCCTGTCCACGGCACTGCTCGCCAGGCGGTGGCCCGAGGCCGCGATCACGGCCATCGACACCTCCGCAGACATGCTGGCCAAAGCACACGAGCGCCAGCCTGGACCGCGTTACCTGCAGGGAAACATCGCAGAATTTAACCCCGAAACACCCCAGGATCTGCTGTTTGCCAACGCGAGCCTGCACTGGCTGGGAGATCACGACCGGCTGATGCCGCAATTGCTGTGCGGCCTGAATCCCGGCGGCGTACTGGCGCTGCAGATGCCGGACAATCTCGATGAGCCCAGTCACCGACTGATGGACGACGTGGCCCGTGAGCAGCCCTTTGCCGAGGCGATCGGCACGGCCCCACCACGGCGCCATGAGTTGCTGACACCCGAGGCGTACTACGACGCGCTCATTCCCCACTGTGCGTCGATCAACCTGTGGCGTACGCGGTATCTGCACCGGTTGCCCAACGTCGATGCAATCGCAGACTGGTTTGCCAGCACTGGCCTCAAGCCCTATCTGGACGCCTTGCCGGATTCGCAGCGCACCGCGTTTCGCTCCCGCTATGTTCAGCGCCTTGCGGACTGCTATGGGGTGCGCGCTGATGGTAGTGTGCTGTTGGCAATGCCACGGCTGTTTATTGTGGCGACAACCAGGCCCCGGACAACAACGACAGGAGCACTTACACCGTGAGCTTCAGTGAAACCCTGACCGTGCGCTTTCGTGATACGGACTCTCAGGGTCATATGTTCTTCGCCAACTACCAGGTCTTCGCAGACGAGGTCGCGGGCAACTACATGAAGACCCTGGGCTTCGACTGGAGTGATCCTGCGAATCTGCCCACCTACGTCTTCACCGCCAACGCCACCTGTGACTACATCCATGAATGCCTCGCCGGTGACCGGGTGCGCGTGGACGTTGCCTATCGGCGCCTGGGCAATACCAGTGCCACGCTCGGTTTCACGCTTACCCGGGTGAGTGATGATCAACTGCTGGCGAAGGGCAGCTTCGCCCAGGTGTTTGTGGATCCGCAAACGCGCAAGCCCACTCCGGTACCAGAATCCGTGCGGGCCGCCGTCGAGGCGACCCTGGCCTGATACTCAGCGCGCCGGACGATAGCGCGTCGCCGCGCCCAGCAAACTGATCACCAGCAGCAGCAGAAGCTCCTTCGGCATTACCGGCACCGGCGCGACCCGGAACGTACCCGCAGGCTGCGCCGCGCAGGCGGTTGTCGCCGGCGGATAGGTAATGGTGATACTCGCCGTGGGGTTGAAGGAGACCTCAAATTCCAGGTCGGGAATACGGTCATCGGGGATTTCTACCCACTCACCATCCACAAAGGCCCAGCCGGGCCAGCCCGTGCCGTTGCCCGAGCCATCAACGGTGGCGCCCGGCCAGAGCAGGCGGCCGCTACCGGGCTGGTTGGTCAGTTGCTCGGCCACGCGGGCACCGGCAAGCCAGGTGACCGTGACCACGGGTGATGATGCCCCGGCAAAGCCAGCCAACCGGTAATCCACATAAGGCACATCGTTCACGCATACCGGCTCAGCAATCACCACGAAGCTCACGGGGGCGACTTCACCAAAGTTATAGTCGATACCCGAGTCGCCAGGTCCAAGCACAATCGCCGAGATCACATCGTTCAGGGAATCATCGCCCACGGGTGTTCCATCGACGGTGCCGCGCGTGTCCTGCCCATCGTCCCAGCCGCCGGGCTGAACTTCTGTCACGGTGTAGTCCCCTGGTGGCAGGCCGCTAAAACTCCAACTGCCGTCTGCAGCGGTGGTTGTGGTGAGAGTGACGGGGCCTGACAGCTCAATGGTCACGCCACCGATTCCGTTCTCACCGCCGTCGAATACGCCATCGTCATTGGCATCAAAGTACACGTTGCCCGACAGCGACGCGGACAGCACTTCCGAAAAGTTGTTGTCCGGAGAGCCGCTCACCTCGTTGGCGTTCCCGTTGTCGTTGAGCACGATGCCAATGACCTGGCTGCTGGTCGACGTGGGATTGGAGGCGACACCCACCGTACCCGTGCTGCCTGCGTAGGGTTCAATGCTGCCCTCGGTCGTCACGCTGTTGAGCGTACCGCTGGGCTGGGCCGGCTGGCAGACCGAGTAGGTTCCGGCGCTCAGTTCTGCAAACAGGTAGTTACCCTGCGCGTCGGTCGTGGTGGTCGCCAGCAGTGCTCCACTGCAGTTCGAACCCGCGCGCAACTCCAACGTATCGCCAGCTATCGGCGTGGAATCGCCAGGGATAAAGGCCCCGTCGGGAACGGTCTGGTTGTCGAGGAACACCTTGCCCGAGATGTAGCCCAGCGTCGACAGCTTCAGCGGTGCGTCGGTGGGGGTATCGTTAGGCCCGAGGGTTGTCTGCAATGCACCCACGGGGATTGTGTTCACATAATCGCCGGGGTCCGGTGCGGTAACATCCAGCGTCACGCTACATCCACCCGCGGGAATCACGGCACCGCTGGCAATGGTGACGGAGGCGGCGCCCGCCCCTGCGGTGACAATACCCGTACCGCCGGGGCAGTCTGTGGCGACGTTTGGCGTCGGCGCGACCACCATGGCGCCGGGAAGCACTGGCAAGGTGTCGACCAGATTTGCCGTCAGGGTACCGTCAACGTCGTTGTCGTTGCCCAGGGTGATGCGCAGCTGCGCCGTCGCACCCGGTGCGATCACCGGCGGCAGGAACTCCTTGCTCACGGTAGGTGGCTCGCTCACCACCAGCTGCGCCTGGGTGCCTGGATCGTTGTCGACACCTTCAAAGCTGGTGACTTCGCCAGCAGCGATTTCGTTGGTGTACACACCGGGAACATTACTCACCACATCGACCGTAACGGTACAGATGGCTCCTGCCACGCCGGTCTCGGCCAGCGTCGCGCCGGCGAGAGAGACCTCGCGACCATTCGCGACACCCGTGACCACGCCGTCGGTGCAGGTGGTCGCGAGGTTGGTCGGTACCGCCAGCGTCAGTCCGTCGGGCAGTTCGTCGGCAAAGGCCACCTGCGTCAGCGGAATCTCGTTGGGATTCTCGAGACGGATCGTCAGCGGCGCCACCACGCCCGGCAGGCGCACGGCATTGCCGGTGGTGAACCCGTTGGGATCACCGGCATCAAGGGTCAGGTCGTCAAAGGCCTTGTTGATGACGATACGCTCGCGCACCTGCAGTGTGTTCTCGGTTGGAGGATGGGGGATCGGCAATCCCTCTACCGTCAGCACATCGGCGGGAATCGTATTGCGATAGGCACCCTCAGCCGAGGCCACCACGTCCACCTCGACGGTACAGCTCGCCGCGACTTCACCCGTGGCGGCAGCGATGGATCCACCCTCGATGCGGATGCTGCTTACCGTTGGAAACGACAACACCGCACCGCCACCACAGCTGGTGATGGCATTTGGCGTCGGTGCATTTTCGAGACCTGCAGGGTAGGTGTCGGTGAGCGCAAAACCCGTGATCGCCGTGGTACCGCCATTGAAGAATTCGATCTTCAGCCGCGAGGGCTCACCCACGCCCACTACCGACGGTGTAAACAGTTTGGATATACCAACATCGCTGGTTGTACTCAGGCTGCTCTCGGCGAAGGAGGTCGTGTTGGTCGCCCCCTGATCGGACGAAATACTGTCCATGGGAATGCGGTTGACGATGGTACCCACGCGCTCGGAAGTGACCTGGGCCTCAAAGGTACAGCTGTCACCCGAGACCAGACTGGCCCCCGACAGCCGCAGGCTGTTTCCTCCGGCCATGGCGGTCACCACACCGCCCGGACAATCCGTACTGGCCAGGGGCGTGGGCGCAATCAGCATGCCGTTGTCGTCACCCGCAGCGGTGCCGTCCAGCGTGAACCAGTCCACCAGGCCGAGGTTGGTGAGGTCCTGGGCGCCATTGGTGATCGTGACTTCCAGTGTGGCGGACTGCCCCGGCGCTATGGTGCCTGGCGTAATGGACTTGGAGATCAGCGGCACACCCGGCGGCACATAGGTAAGTGTTGCCGTGACCGGCGTGGTATTGACGATGCCATTGTCGGCGGTGATCGCCCCGGCAGGAATGGTATTGACCCAGTTGGAGGTGCCGGTGACAAATACATCCACCAGCACCGCGCAGTTGCTCGACGGTGCCAGCGTCGCGCCGCTGACCGAAATCGACGAAGCGCCCTCGGTGGCAGTCAGTACCACGGGGCCCGCGCAAGTTGTGTACGCGTTCGCCGGGGTGGCCACGACCATATCCGCAGGCAGCGAATCCGTGGCCGAAATCCCGGTGATGGGCTGACTGCCATCCACGTTTTCGAAGCGGATTTCGAGGGTACTCGTGCTGTTGGAGCCCGTGCTGTCGGGCGTGAACAGCTTGGAGCTCTGCAGTGCCGGTGTGTAGTTGATCGTCGCCGAGTCCTCCAGCACACCGAGTGAGGTGTTTGACCCGTCGGCGTTGGGGCGATTGCCCGTCGCCTGCGCCGTATTGGGGTAGCTGCCCGCTGGACCGATAATGTCCACCTCGATGGCGCAGACACCCTGAACACCACCTACGTAAGCAGCGACGGTTCCGCCATTCAGCGCCAGCGACGTAGAACCAGCGACTGCCGTTACCGTACCGCCACAGGAATTGCTGACGTTCGCCGGCGTCGCGATACGCAACTGCTGGAAAGGACCCGCCGAAGGCAGCGTGTCAGAGAAAGCGACGCTGTCCAACGGAGCATCCGCGCGATTCTGGATCTCCAGACGCAGGCGCGCAGGCACGCCTTCGAGACGGCTCGCGTTGTCAGTGCCGTCGATGGATTTGAGGAAGCTGACCGGTGAACGCAGGGATGTCCTGACGGTATTTGACGAGCCACCGTTGCAGATCTCGCCGCCCCCGGGGTTGAAACACACATCGCCCGCCCCCAACACGTTCTCGGTGGCCGTCGTGGCCAGCGGGTCGATCATCACCCAGAACGATACGGTGCACTCACCGGGGGAGCTTGCGCCGGTGCGAGCCGGCAGGGTGGGAATCGTGAAATCGATGGCCGTATCGCCCTGCACCGCGCCATTGGTCTGCAGTGCACCACAGGCCGCACTGAGCGTCGGGTCAAAGGCACCGCCCAGCAGCAGGGTGGAACCGTTCTGCAAGGTATCGGCTACCGACACATTGCTGATCGGACTGGCAGAGAAGTTCTGCACCGTAATCTGGTATTCCACCGCCTGGCCGGGCGCTGCGCCACCGGGGTTGCCGCTCTTGAGAATGCGCAACCGGTCCGCGACGATCACCGTGGCGGATTCCTGTTCGCTCACGATGCCGGTTACGTTGCTGATCTGCACCGCACCCTGGGGGATGCTGTTGGTATAAACCACAGGCGTTTCGGACGTGCCCACCACGCCGGTATAGGTCACGGTGATCGTACAGCTGCCACCCCCTGGAATCGTAAAGCCCGACACCGAGAAGCCCTCACCTCCGCTTTCGAGCGCCGAGCTGCCGCCACAACTGTTGGCGATATCGCCGGTGCCGCCAATGCTGAGATTGCCCGCGTCAGGGGTACCAATGGGGTCATCGACAAAGGAAGAGACATCCAGGCCAACGCTGCCATTGTTGGTCATGGTGATGGTGAACTGCCCCTGCTCGCCACTGGCGAGTATCACGGGACTGAAGCTCTTCTCGATCGCCAGGGGTGAACGCACACGCACCGATGCGGTCGCATCATTGGCGGGTGTCAGGCCCTGGTCCGAAGTGACGCTGGAGGCTTCAATGCGGTTGGTCTGGTTTGACTGGTAGACACCGTTGGAGTGACGGGCCTGCACTTCGACGTCGATCACGCAGCTGCTACCGGCCGAGACGCTGATATTGTTGGCGTCTACCCGCGCCGCGACTCCCTGAACGAGAATCACACCGGCTCCACCGGTGACACAACTGCCGGTGGCCGGCGTTCCCGTAGGCTCCATAACCGCACCATCCACACCCGCGGTGGGAAACACATCACTGAGCGTAACGCCGGTGAGGTCGACGTTGCTGTCGGTGTTGGTGACGGTCAGGCGCAGGGTGCGCGCGGCACCGCCAATGATCAGCAGATTATTGGGCGTGAAACTCTTGGCGATGGAAGGTCGACTGGCGGCGCGCAGGGTGATCGCCTGATTGCCCCCCGTGGCATTACCACCGCCCGTGGCACTGACTTCGTCGGCGGCGATGGCGTAACTCAGCGTTGTGCTCTGGCCGTCGGTGGAGACACCGCGCACCGGCAGATCGATGTAACACTCACCGCTACCCGCCACGATGGGGTCGCGCACGGGAATCGTAATACCCGAGAAATCCACTGCGGAGCTGCCGGGCGTCGTCGTGATGCTGCCACCACAGGCTCCGGGACTGATGGTGCTCACCCCGTCGACCACGAGGCTGGCATTGGCTCCCACGGGAAGACTGCCCGAGTAGCTCACGTTGGTGATGGGCGAGACGATGGAGTTGTTACTCAGGGTCACGCGCAGGCTGGTGCTCTCGCCGGGGTAAACCGTCGCCGCATTCGGTGCCACAGGACCGGTGTTCACCGTGACGTTGAAGTCCGCGTTGGTCTGGGCGAACGCCGTCACCGGCAGATTCAACAGTCCGACAACCACCAGCGGAAGAAAGCGAAGCAAACGGGAGAGGGCTGCAAAACTCATCGGCATACTCTGTACTCAGACCGGGAACACCACCGCGGGGATAGCGCTAAAAAGCGCCCGAATTATCCAATAATTCAACAAGTTAAGCGACACTTTACTGCCGGAAAGTGAGGATCTGGCAACAATTTGGGAGATTTTGCTGCCTTTAAAACGCCTTTGTACGATTCTCAACCAAATTGGAAGGTCCATCGTCTGCCAGAGCACCGATCCGCCGTGCTACGCTGGCATCCTCAACGAGGCATCCAAACAGATTTTTATGAGACCGCTGCTAACGTTCATCGTCGCTTTCAGCCTTGGCACCGTCGCTGCCACGCTGGTTTTCAACCCGGAGCTGCGCCAGCGTCTGGGGATTGGTCGCGCCGATGCCGCCGGTGACCTCTATGCGCCGAGAAACTGGGATCGAGGCAGTCCCTCGTCGCTGAACATATCGGTGTTCGCGTTCAGCGACCGCAACCGCAATGGCGAATACGACCTGGGCGACAAGCCAATGAACCGGGTGGCGTTTCGCCTGACGCGCCCCAATGGCAGCAGCCGCATCGAACGCTCCAACATCAATGGCTACACCAACTTCGGTATGCATCTGGGGGCGGATGACGCCGACATTGTCGACGTCGGCAAACGCTACGACTTCGACGTCATTGCCCCGCCGCATTGGTCCGTGACCACGGGCAATGAAGAACAATCCACCCAGTTCAGGGCCATCGAAGGCTCCATAGCTGGCATGGGTGCCGTCACGCCCCCGGGCGTTGTGGGTCTGGCACCGGCACCGACGCTTCACGGCCGGTGGCCGGCGCACGCCGGGCAGTTCCTGATAGCCCGGGGCGAGGCCGGCAGACAAACGCGCATTGGCCTGGATGAGCAAGGCAGCTTCAGCACCCGCCTGTCGCCCGGGAACTGGCGCATTGAGACGGAAGATGGCGCTATCCAGCGTCAGATCGACATGGGGTTTGCGCCCATCATGCTCGCTGCGCCCCTGCCCCCGGCAGCGGTAAAGCGTGACCGACGCGCACGCCCCCGCATCACCGTCGATTTTGACGACCTGAATCGCTCCTTCATCGAGAAACTACCGGCGGGCTACGCGGGTCTGGCCTGGGATTACCTGCTGGCGGTGGACAACCAGTTCTATAAGGGGCCGGGCTACGTCAATGGCCTGATGAGCGGCGCCAATGTGGCCTACAACAGCTCGGGCCATCCGGTCACCGTCGGCGCCCTGCCCCCGCAAACCCACTTCGATTTTCTCGGCGGTCACTTCTCCATCGCCTGGCACAACGCCGAGGGCGAGGAACTGATCCTGCGAGCCTGGCGCGGCGACGAACAGGTGGGCGAGGAGCGCCTGACGCTAAGTCATCTGCACCCGACGTATCTGCAGGCGGACTATTTGGACGTCACAAAGGTCTCGATCGAAACCGCCCACTACTGGCAGTTTGTGGCGGACGATCTTCATGTGGCCCTGCAGCCTAGAACGGAATGAGGGTATAGCCCTCCTGCTGCAGGCGCACGTGCGCGGTCATGGCTGACAGCGACATGGTCACCGCAGGACTGAACTCCTCGGGGGCCATACCGCGAAACGCCGCAGTCTGGCTGCAGAGGTAGATCGGCACACCGGCGGCGCTGAGTTCCTGCAGCAGGCCTGTATTCGGGTTCTTCTCGTGGTAGCGGGCCTCGTAGGCCTTGTCGGTCAGCAGGTCCCTCGCGGCCCGACCGTGCACGATAATCGCAAACTCAATGTTGTCTGCGGGAATGCCGTTGCGGGCGTGCATGTTCAAAAAGCGCGCCGCGGACTCGAGATGGCGATTGCGGTCGCCGGGGAATTCCGCCACCCCCGCCACATCCATCGACACCTTGTAGTGCACATTCGGATCAAGGTTGTAGGACCCCGGAGGCGGCGCCGCGACCGGCCCGTAGCTGGGCACGACGGGACCGAGTTCCGGTTCCACGGCAAAGACCGGACCACTGACGAGGATCGCCAGCAACAAAACAGACAGGGTACGAATCAACACGGTGTTCTCCTGGTATGAAAAGCGCCGCCGTCTGGGCAATCCGCCGTAGTGGCAGGCATCGCGCCGAAGGCAAACAGGGAGTCGCAGTATCAGCGATACCGCATCCGCTGGCCAGTTGCTGTGCATACCGCCCAGCAGACACAGCCCAATGCACTGACCGCCGCGGTACCCCTGGACCCGATCACGGGCCCGCGACGCCCTCCATGCTTCGCGCTAAAATCGCTACTCCTAGTTTGGGAAGTATTCACCCGCCATGTTCGAGCTTTCAGCACAGATTTTCACAAGCATTCGCCAGCGGCTGCGGTTTGGCCATCGCGCCGCCACGCTGGTCGGGCTTACGGCGCTCGCAGGTAGTGCAGCGCTGCAGGCGCAGGTGCTACCGACTCCCGAAGTGATTGGCTCCTCGTGGGTTTACCGCACCCAGGGCCTGTATCACAACGTTCGCGACGATCTGATCGGCGCCATCGAGGATGAAGGCCTGGTCATCTCGTATACCGCGCATCTTGCGAGCATGCTCACGCGCACCGCCGATGCGACCGGCGCCGAGGTTCAGGTATACGACAACGCCCAGTCCCTGCTCTTCTGCAAGGCGGACCTGACCTACGAGCTGACGGTCCGCAATCCGCACAATATCACCCTGTGCCCCTACAGCATCTCGATTTACACGCTGAAAAAAGAGCCAGAAACCGTGTTCCTGGCGATCCGCTCACCCGAACTTGAGCAGGCGGACTACGCGGCAATCCACCAGCTGCTGGAGCAGATCATTGCCGCGACGCTGACGTGGTGAGGCGTGTAGTCAGTCCACGGTAAACGCGCCGCTGAAAAGCGCACGGGCACAAAAAACCCCCGATACCAGTGGCATCGGGGGTTCGGTGTCTGACAGAAGAGTCGGTCTAAGCCTGACGCTTCTTGCGCGCTGCCAGACCAAGCAGACCCAGTCCGATCAGGCCCACGGAGGCCGGTACGGGCACCTGGCTGCTGGGACCGAACTCGATAAATGCCGCGTGGCGCTCACCCGTCGCGTCCAGGCTGGCCGCATAGTACAGGCTCTCGTCACTCTCGTTGAAAAACTCGACGTTGTAGACGTCACGGTCCGAACAGCAATCCGTTCTGCCAAAGATGGCAAAGCCA
Source organism: Gammaproteobacteria bacterium (assembly GCA_030433415.1). Taxonomy (GTDB): domain Bacteria; phylum Pseudomonadota; class Gammaproteobacteria; order Pseudomonadales; family Halieaceae; genus Congregibacter. Next base: position 65,853 of record JAUIMF010000009.1, read on the forward strand.
GCGAGTTCCGTCGGTGCTGCCAGGGTCAGCGTGACCATCGCACCGTTAGAGGTGGGCGCACCTTCGTGGAAGATGTTGGGATAGGTACCAGTAAGATCGCCGTCGTTCACCAGCGTCGGGGAGGTGAAGTACGTGCCGCCCGCTTCATTGGAAGTCGCCGTGCCGGTCAGCGCCACGTTGGTAATCGACATATCGACGGCCCAGATCTCGGCGATCTGCAGCCAGGTTCCGAGGGCGTTGGTGACCTGGATGTAGCTGACGTCCATCAGGCCGGCGTTCGCATTTGCCGCCGCGAGGCTGAGAGCGAGGGCTCCAATCAGTTTTTTCATGACACGCGTGTTCCGTGGTTTGTGTGGTTTGGGCGCGTCGTGGCCGCGCCAGTTAACCGAGATGATGCAACAACCACGTCAGAAAATTACTTTTACATATAAATCAATTAGTTAAAGACAGCTGTCGCCATCCAAACAGAGGGCAAAATCCTTAACTGTAAAGATTCCAGACACCAGACCAAGGGTGACTCGAATGCCGTGGCACCCCTCAGGCGTGCCCGCCGCGATAGTCCGCCAGACCCGGATTGCCTTTCACATTCTTCAGCACCGGGGATTCGAGGTGATCGATGCGCACGGACTTGCGCGCCCGCAGGTAGCGCGCGACCACGTCCCACACGGGATCTCCGGGTGACTGGGAACCGACCGTAGCCCAGCCCGCGACCTTGTAGGTGCCGCCGTCATCCATCGTCTTGCCGTTGGCCAGGGTCATGTTTGACACACGCTCGCCCATGGCCGCCGTGGGATCCAGGCGGTAGCTGAAACCCCCGGTACGCACCATGTCGCCACCTTGCTGGAAGTAGGGGTCGGCGTTGAACAGGTTGTCGGCCACGCTCTCGAGCACATTGCGCAGCTCGGCGCCGCTCATCTCGCGCACGTAGGTTTCGGGGTAGGTCATGCAGGTCTGGTCCAGCAGCCGGTCCATGGTGATCGCCTCGCCCGGCGTGACCGTGGTACCCCAGCGGAATCCCGGTGACAGGGCGATCTGTGCATCCAGTTCTTCGCGCAGCGCATCCACGATCAGCTGGTCGAAGCTGCCGTTGAAGTTACCCCGGCGATAGAGCAGGGAGTCGGCCACCGCGAGCTTCTCGTCGAGTACTTCGCGATGGGGAGCCCGAACCGCATCGATATGGGCCTGCATCGCAGGATCTGCAGGCAGCAGCTCAGAGAACACGGGCAGCAATCGATAGCGGTAGTCCTTGAGGCGCCCGCCACCGAAATCCAGGTCCAGCACCGCCAGGAACTTGCCGTTGCTGCCGGCATTGGTGACGACGGTGCGGCCGCCGCTGTTCTCTACCTCGATGGGCCGGGGCATACCGTCGTGGGTGTGTCCTCCCAGGATGAAGTCGATGCCGGGTACGCGACTGGCCAGCTTCAGGTCCACATCCATGCCGTTGTGGGACAGCAATACGACCGCCGCAGGATCTTCATCCTCACGGATCACCTCGACCAGTTCCGCAAGCTCATCTTCGCGTATGCCGAAGGTCCAGTTGGGGATAAAGCGCTTGGGGTTCGCGATGGGCGTGTAAGGGAACGCCTGACCAATCACAGCGACGCGGTGGCCGTTGAGCTCGCGGATCGTATACGGCTTGAATACGTGACCACTGTCTTCATCGTAGACCGGTATGCCATCGAACAGTGCGTCTTCCGTCGCGTAGGTATTCTGCGCCACGAACTCGCCATTGAAGGCATCCACATTGTCGTGTATTTCGTCTTCGAGGTAGGTGAACTCCCAGTGGCCGGTCATGATGTCGACGCCCAACAGGTTGGTCGCTTCGACCATATCCCGCCCCCGGGTCCACAGCGCGGTGCCCGAGCCCTGCCAGGTGTCTCCACCGTCCAGGAGCAGGCTGGCGCCGTCGGCGACTTCACCGCGCAGGCGATCCACCAGCGTTTTGAGATGCGCAAAGCCCCCGACGCGGCCAAACTTCTCTGCCGCCTGGGTGAAATCCAGATAGGTCAGCGCATGGGCCTCGCGGGGACTCACCTCGCCCAGTTCGGCGAGCAGATTGCGCCCCACCACATGGGGCCAGCGACCCAGCGCTTCGCCAAGGCCGATGTTCACGTTCGGCTCACGAAAGTAAATCGGCAGCAGCTGCGCGTGGGAGTCCGTCATGTGCAGCAGGCGCGCGCTGCCGAAGGCCGGCAGATCGTACAGCGCCCGGCTGCTGGCGTGGGCGCCGCCGGCGAAAACACCGGTGCCGGTGACCGCCGCGGCCTGCATCAGTAACTGAATGAATTCACGCCGGTTCATGGCCTACCCTCGATGTCTGGGGATGTGTTGGGGATGGTTGGGGTGCGGGGTCAGGACCCCAGTACGCGACCCTTCCAGGCCTCGGCTTCAGACTGCGCCTGCGCAACGGATTTTTCTGCTGTCAGCAGCGCCCGCTGCGCCAGTTCATGGGCCGCATCGACGTTGCCATCGGCCAGGGCCTGGCGCGCCTGCTCCATAAACGGCTCGGTGACGGCCCAACCATGTTCGAGGGCCAGGGCCTGCTCATGCGCCGCCGCCGCGCGGGCCAGCAGGTCCTCTACCTCGTCGGCGGATGCGCCTGCCCATGCCATAGAAGACAGCGTCAGCGCACTCACCATGCCCAGCAATGCCAGCGGATGTTTCATGACCACTCTCCCGTGATTCACTTGCGCGTGGCCGGTCCGTTCAGAACCAGGCCGTTACTCTGGTAGCTCAAAAAGTACTCCAGATTGCGATAGGACACGCTCTGAGGCTCCAGGGGCACACCGCGCACCTGGGAATTGCACTCCATAAAGCGACGGTGGAGTGGACCGGTTTCTTTCCACTTCAGCCGGTACACGGGCCAGTGCGTCGTATGACCCAGGGTGGCGCTGAGACGCTCGGCCCGCAGCTTGTTGCCCACCATGGTCATGTGGCAGTGGCTGCAGGCAAAGTTCAGCTGGCCGCGGCGCGTGTAGTAAAACGCCTTGCCGTCCTCATAGGCCGCGAGGGCCCGTGGATCGTCGGGAATCTCTACCGCGACCTCTTCATCGCGCGACTCATAGGCGATGAAAGCGGTCAGCGCCGCCATCTCGGGCCCCAGGTAATCCCAGGCCTCGTCGCCGGCGGCGACGCGGCAGTTGTTGATGGCCAGGTCCAGGGTCATCACCTGCCCCGTCGTTTCATCGAAGTAGGGATAGTTCTGCTTCACCACTGGCGCATCGTCACCCAGGCAATCGCTGTAACTGCTGCCGTCGGCCAGGGCCTCTTCAAACAGCTCCGCCCCTTCGTCGATGGCAATCTCGTAGGGAGGAAAATCCTCCATCTCGAGCCATTGCTCACGTTTGCCCTCATCCAGGGCATAGGCTCCGTCGATATGCGCCTCGAGGGCGATATCCGGAAAACGCTTTTCATAGAAGCTGCGCAGCGCCGCGAGGTCATCCTCAGGCGCCGCATTGACCTGTGCCGTCAACGCGACCACGCCGCCCAGTGCCAGCCGTCTCCACCCCGAGACAAACATGATCTTACTTCTTGCCCTTGAGGGTCAGTTCGCCGGAGGAGCTGTTACCGAGGTTGTCGGTCCACGACACGGCAATCACATCTCCGCCCTTGGCGCCCTTTACCTCAAAGCCCAGGTAGGGGTCCTTGGACACGGACGGGCCCCAGTCGGCGGTCATGAAGACTTCGCCGTTGTGGGTGCAGGTCACGGTCTCGATGTAGTGCGCGGGAATGGGGTTGCCATCCAGATCCTTGCGTACACCGGTTTCCATGGGATGGGGCATCAGGCATTTGACTGAGGCCGTGTCGCCCTTGAGGCGTCCACGAATTTTCGGGGGTTTGATTTCCATCGTCATAGTCTCCTCAATCAGCCGCCGCAGCCGCCAAGGGTGACCTTGACGTTCTTGGTGGACACATACAGCTTGTCGTCGGTTTCAATCACGGCCCGCACGTCGGAGCTCTCGCCCATCTTGATGCGCGTCTTGAATTCCGTCACTGCCCCGGGCATGAAGTTGAAGCGCGCGGACAGCGGGTTGGGGTTGGCGTCGACCAGCAGGCTGATGGACTTCACGCCCGGCATATCGGTGCTGATCGTGACCGGTACGATGGAGCCGTCCTCGGCAATCTCTGGCACCTTGAACTCAAAGGCGTCGGTCGCTTCCATGGGCTTGTCACCGAAGAGGGCCTTTAGGGCCTCATCGGGCATTTTCGCCTCGAAGGCTTCCTTGTTGCGCGCCAGGGCGCGCAGCGGTGTGCTGCCAATAGCGGCCAGCGCCACCATGGCCTGGGCAAAACGGCGTCGTGTCAGTAATCCCGTCATGGGTACTCCTGTTGCTTCGGTTGCATCTATAGGGAATGGATGTAGTCGACCACGAGCTCCAGCTCGCGATCCGTGAGAATGCCATGCGCACCGTAGGGCGGCATGACGGTATTGGGGTTGCGCACGCGCGGGTCAAAAATCTGCGCCTTCAGGGCGTCCCGCTCGGGATACCGCATGCCCATCTGGATCAGCGGGGGACCGCCGTTACCGGCCATCTCGGCACCCTCGGCCATGTGGCAGGAAAAACAGTTGCCGCCGTTGCGGTCTGTAGCGATCGCTTTGCCTTCTGCCAGGGCCTCGTCATCGACGGCCTGCGCCGCCGCACCGACCATCAGCAAACCGGCGGCGGTCCATCGGCTCACAGGTCCAATTACGCGCTTCATTCCGCTGATCCTCACTGACTCTGCTCCACAATATAGTCCACGGCGAGGCGTACCTCATCGTCGGGCAGATTCACGAAACCGCCTTTGGGCGGCATGATGCCATCGTCACCGGTGTAGCCCTCGATCGCATGGCGGTACAGGGTGTCCATACCCTTGGCGATTCGGTCGGCCCACGGGCCCGCGTCACCCACTTTGGGGGCGCCGCCGATGCCATCGGCATGGCACAGCGCACAGTGGCGCTCGTAGACACCGCTGCCGGTGAGCGTGGTAACCACCGCATCTTCTTCAGGCTCGTGTTCCGAATACAGCGCATCGGGGCCACCTTCCGGTACATACGCGGCCGCTTCGGACTTGATCGCTATCTGATCGGGGTCTTTGCAGCGCTTCATGCAGCGTTTGTTGTTGGTGTCCGGGCGCTCTTCGTCGATGAAGTTATCTTCGTTGGGCAGACGGACCTCGGTCAGGTTGTCCTGCGTCAGCACAAAGTCGTAATCAACGATGTCGTTGAGGTGCAGCACGTAGGCAGTGATGGCGTACACCTCGTCATCTTCCAGGGACTCGGGCTGCGTGAACGGCATGGCCCGGTGAATGTAATCCCAGAGCGTAGACGTGTAGCGCCAGTAGCTGCCGACGGTTTTTTTGGGGCGCGGGTCCGTCAGACTGCCATCGCCGCCGGCCAGGGCCGGGTAGCCGCCAACGCTCTCACCGAAGGAACCGTGGCAGAGGGCGCACTTCTCTTCGTAGAGATATTCACCGTCTTCCACACTGCCTTCACCGGGGGGCAGACCTTTACCGTCCGGGCGCACGTCGATGTCCCAGCCGGCGATCTGTTCTGCGGTGGCAGGTGTTCCATAGCCGTAGTGGCCCGCTTTTTCTGCCAGGGCCGGCGCACTCAAAACTGGCGCCGCAAGCAGCAGTACGGCGCCGAGGCGCTTTGCAAATTCAGGAAATCTGGACATTGACCACGCTCCCGTCGCTGTTGAGCTTCCAGGTATGGATAGCGTTCTTGTGATAGATGGACGAGGAGCCCCGCGCATCGCGCAGCTGTCGATAGGTCGGCTGTACGTAGCCGGTCTCATCCACCGCACGGCTCTGTAGTAGCGCCGGGTTGCCGTTCCAGTCCCACTCGATACCAAAGCGTGTCAGGGCACGAGGTTCAACGACGCTCGTGAAGCGCGCCTCGCGCCAGGTCACACCGCCGTCGAAGGACACGTCCACATGCTTGATGCGGCCGCGGCCGGACCAGGCCAGGCCTTCGACCCAGAGCTTGCCGGGCTTGCCCAGGGGCTTTTCGGGGCAGGGATTGGTCAGTACGGAGTTGGCCTCCTGCACAAAGGTGAACTCGCGGGCCTTGCCGCTGGGCAGCAGGTCCGTGTACTTGGACGTTTCTTCGCGGTGGTACCACGGCTGATCTCCGACTTCGAGGCGGCGCAGCCACTTGACGCAGGTATTGCCCTCCCAGCCCGGATTGATCAGACGCACGGGATAACCCTGCTCGGGCCGCAGCATTTCGCCGTTCTGCGCGTACACGATCAGCGCGTCGTCCATGGCCTTTTCCATCGGTATGGAGCGGCTCATGTGAGAGCCGTCGCTGCCCTCGGCGAGAATCCAGCTCGCGTCCTTGTGTACACCGCACTCCTGCAACAGAGTCGACAGGAGTACGCCGGTCCACTCGCAGCAGGCGAGCATGCCGTGCGAAAACTGCAGGCGATCCATCTGCGCCGCGCGCCACTCCATGCCACCGTTGGCCGGACACTCCAGAAAACGAATCATGCTCACCGACGGAAAGCGCATCAGGTCGTCCATCGAGAAGATCATGGGACGGTCGACCATGCCGTGGATCATCAGGCGGTGATGATCCGGATTCACATCGGGCAGGCCCGCGTGGTAGCGCTCAAACACCACACCGCTGGGGGTGATGATGCCCTTGAGGTCCGCCAGTGGCGTGAAACTGACCGAGGCGATCTTGTCGGCGGTAAGCCACTCAACCGTGCGGCGCTTGACGTGCGCCTCGTGGGGCGACGGCATGCCGTAGGGGTTGGTGTTGACGCTGGAACCCAGGCTGCGGGTCCACGAAGGCACCCCGGGGGGCACACCTTCACCCGCGCCCCGGGCGGCTGCGGCAACGCCCGCTCCACCGAGCAATGCGAGGCCGTTCTTGAGAAAATTGCGCCGTTCGTTGACCGGAAGCTTCTCTCCGGACTCGGCCACAGACCGGATGAGTTGATCCAGCTCCCTTTGTTTCTGCATTATGGCGTCCCTGTTATCGAATTATCTGACCCGCCTGAGGGTCTGCGCATAGTCGCACGCTAATTAATATATTATATTTTTCTCATATAACAAACCGGTAAACCTATGGATCTGGAAGTAATGCACGAGTCAGCAGCGGACGTGAGCGATCTGCTCAAGCTGCTGGGGCACCCCGATCGCCTGATGGTGCTGTGCCAGCTCAAGTTTGGCGAACAATCCGTGGGCGAGCTGTCAAAAAACCTCGGCATCAAGCAATCACCACTGTCGCAGCACCTGGCGCGCATGCGTCATGAAGGCGTCGTAACAGCCCGCCGGGATGCCCAGACCATGTTCTATTCCATCGCCGACCCCAAGGTCGCGCAGGTGATCACCGTGCTCTACGATCTGTACTGCACGCAGGACGATTGCTAGCTATCCCGACAGACAGGGATGATGCCAAGTAACAGGCACAGGTGAATTCTTCGGACATATTTCCGCTTCGACAGCGTTTACAGCGGATGAAAATGACAATATCTTAATATTTGAATGTTTGCGTCGATTCTCGTATTTCCACGCAATCAGGCAGACAACGATAAAACCTACAAAGGAATCGCTATGCGGGCTCACACTCTTCCTCATCGTCGCACGCCCAGCACCGGGTTCACGCTCAGTGCCATTGCTGCGGCGTTGCTGTCTTCGGGCAGCGCAATGGCCACCAACGGCTACTTCACCCACGGCATCGGCACCCACAACAAGGCTCAGGCCGGGTCGGGCACGGCCTCGCCGGAGCAGGCCATCGACGCGGCAAACAACGCGGCCGCTGGCGTACTGGTGGGTGACCGGCTGGACCTCGGTCTCGCCATCTTCTCGCCGAAGCGCAGCTACAACACCACCGACAGCCAGATCAATGGCCAGTTCGGCGCCTTTACGGTGAACGCCGACAACGTCGAGAGCGGCAGCGAGTACTTCGCCATTCCCTACATCGGCAAGAGCTGGGCGCTGGAGAATGACCGGGCGATAACGGCCCTGTTCTACGGTCGCGGCGGCATGAACACGGATTACAACGGTGGCAGTGCCACCTTTGATCCCGATGGCCCAGGGCCCGCTCCGGTGATGACGTTACCGGGCACCTTTGGCGCCGGCGCCACCGGTGTAAACCTCAGCCAGGCCTTCATCGAACTGGGCTACAGCTGGAAGAGCGGCGATTTTGCCTTTGGTATTGCGCCGGTCATCGCCATCCAGGCCTTCGAAATCGAAGGCGTCGGCACCTTCGCCGGATTCACGCGCAGCTTCGCGGCCAGCGGCGGCACGCAGTTCCCGCAGAACTTGTCCAACAACGGCGTCGAGTACTCCGTGGGCTACGGCCTCAAGGCCGGCGTTATTTGGGACGCGACCGACAACCTGAACTTTGCGCTGTCCTACCACTCCCGCATGGAGATGGAGGAGTTTGACGACTACTCGGATCTGTTCGCCCAGCAGGGTATGTTTGACATCCCCGCCGTGACCCGCGTGGGCATGTCCTGGCAGGCAACGCCCCGCCTGAAGCTGCATTTTGATGTGGAGCACGCCCAGTACGGCGAGATCGATTCAATCGCCGATCCCCTGAGCCTGGTGTTCAACTGCCCGACGGCCGGCGCTGGCGGCACCAACATCGAGAACTGCTTCGGCGGTAACAACGGCGCTGGCTTCGGCTGGAGCGATGTCACCACCTACAAGGTCGGTGGCAGCTTCTCGCCAGAGGATTCACGGTTCACTTATCGCTTTGGTTATAACTACAGCGAGCAGCCGATTGAGCAGCAGGACGTGGTGGTTAACATTCTCGCCCCGGCGACGATTGAGCAGCACTTCACCTTTGGCATCTCACGCAAGACCAAGAACGACAATGAGCTCAGCCTGGCGGTGATGTACGCCCCCGAGAAGACCATCAGTGGTCCCAACACCTTTGATCCGACGCAGTTCGTGGAACTGACCATGGATCAGTGGGAGCTGGAATTCTCCTGGAGCTGGTGAGCCGGGTAATTCGCTACGGGCCGTCGCTGTACCGCCCATAGCACCACCTGCCAACAGGCATCGAAACCGGCGCTCATGGCGCCGGTTTTTTGTGCTCACTCAAAGAGCTTCGCCTCCATCTGGCGGTACAGGCGTCCGGCGTTTTTCTGCGCCATTTCGTCAAAGGTATGCAGGTGCGCGTAGGCCGATTGATCGATGGCATAAGCGTCGCTGAGGTCGCCATCGTCATCCAGAATCGCTTCGATCTCAGCGCTCAGGAACTGCAGATAGGCCTGCGTATAGCGCCGGATCGTCGCAACATCCGTGGGTCCACCGTGGCCCGGAATCACCACCGTTGGCTGCAGTTCAGCCAGCCGGTCAAAGGACTCGATCCAGGCCTCGACGTCGGAGTCGGGGAATATTCCCAGCAGACGCTCGTGAAAAGCGATGTCGCCGGCAATCAGTACGCCATGCGCCGGCAACCACACCGACAAGTCTCCCGGCGAGTGGGCGTCGCCGAACCGGCGCAATTCAATGCGCTCCCCGCCGAGTTCCAGCAGATAAAAGTCCTCAATGGCCACATCCGGTAACACGACTTCAGTACCCGCTGCCAGCTCACCCATGCGCTCGCGC
>JAUIMF010000159.1 GCA_030433415.1 Gammaproteobacteria bacterium
CAATATTTTCTGCGCATTCAGGCAATTTCAGGGCGTTTTAAATGCAGTATGCGCTATCGCTTCGCCGTAGGCTGACGACGCACGCCAGTACACCCAGGCCCCTGCGACGATCGTTACCAGGCTCGCCAGCATGGCTGCACGTATGGATTGTGCACCCAGTTCTCCGGCAAACCCATCGCTGAGCGCACCGACCATCATCGGCCCCAACCCCATACCAATGAGATTCAGGAGCAACAGCAACACCGCAGAACCCTGGGCCCGTAAATAGTCCGGAGTGAGCGCCTGCACGGCTGCGTAGGTCGGACCGACCCAGAGTGCCGACGCCACACTTCCCAGAAATAGAAACACCGCTGCTACCGGCATATGAAACTCACCCACCATCCAGAACTGGGATTCCGGCCAGGCCAGAAAGAGACCGAGGAACACGACGGAGCCCGCGGCGCCGAGCGCCGGGAAGCGCAACTGCCAGCGCGGGTCACGCGCCGCCAGACGATCGCAGATCATGCCGCCACTGATGCCCCCGAGCAGCGCCCCAAAGGTGCCGATGAGGCCCAGAATCAGTCCGGCCTCCACGAGTGAAACCCCATGCACCCTGATGAGGAAGCTGGGAAACCAGGTACCCATTCCATAGCCAGCCAGTGCGGTGAGGCCTGCTGCCGTTGCAAGGCCGACGAATGATGGAATACGCCAGAGCGAGGAAAGATCGCTGAGCAACGATTCACCGCTCGGCGCGGCCCGCTCTTCAGGCTCGCGAATGAGCAGCATCACCACGAGTCCGAGCAGCATGCCCGGGATACCAAAGGCAAAGAATACCGTCCGCCATCCGTAGGCGTCGGCAATGAGCGCGCCACCAAACATGCCGATCAACACGCCAAACTGAGAGCCGCTGGCATAGATCGCCATTGCCGAAGATCGTTTCTGCACGGGAAAGTAGGCCGCAATCAGCGCATGAGATGGCGGCGTACCGCCAGATTCCCCGACCCCTACGCCGAGACGAAAAATTGCCAACTGCCAGAACGACGACGCCATACCGCAGAGCGTGGTCATGCCGCTCCACACCAACGCGCCAATCGCCAGCACGTTGCGACGCGACCAGGAATCTGCCAACCGTGCGACGGGCACACCCAGAGTGGCGTACAGAACGGCGAAGGCGAAACCGGACAGAAAGCCCATGGCGGTATCGCTCACCCCGAACTCGTTCTTGATGGGCTCCAGCAGAATGGTCAGCACCTGCCGGTCGATGAAATTGAAGATGTGCACCAACAGGAGTACCGCCAGCACCACGTATGGGTAACGTTTACTCATGCCGTGGTGGAGCCGCCGTTGAGTGGCAGCATCTGACCCGTTGCCCAGGACGCCTCATCGCTGGCGAAGTAGACGACCGCTGCCCCCACATCATCAGGCGTGCCTGCTCGCCCAACCGCCGTAATCTTTGCGGCGATGTCGTCGTAACCATAGTTATTCATCGCGCCGAGGGAGATGAGATTGACGGTCACCCCGTTGCGCCCTTCTTCTGCGGCAAGGGTCCTGCAGAAGCCGACTCCCGCGGCCTTTGCGGAGGCATAGTCAGACAAGCCCATCCGCTGACCAAGACGCCAGCTCTCGGACGTGATGGTGACGATCCGCCCATGTCCGCGTTCCCGCATGCCAGGGAGCACCGCACGGCTTAGATTGACCACCGCGTGAAAGTTCAGCGCCAGCTGCCGATCGAAGTCGTTGCGCTCGAGCGAGTCCAGAGGCCTGAGCGCCGTCGACATCCCTTCGACCACGCCCGCGTTGTTGACGAGAATATCCAGCTTGCCGAAGCGATCCTGAGCCAGCGCCACCAGGGTGCCCGGCATCTCGTCGCAGGTGATATCGCCGGGCGCTGCAATGGCCGACAACCCAGCCTCGCGGACCTGAGCAGCCACGGCCTCGGCCCGCTCTTCATGCAGATCGTTGACGAGCACATTCGCGCCCTGGCGCGCAAGCGCTTGCACGATACCAACGCCCATCCCTTGTCCGGCGCCTGTCACAAGGGCCGTGCGCCCCGAAAGATCAAACAAAGGACTCATAATGCTTCCCCTTAACCCAGGTGCGCCTGACCGCCATCGACGGCGATGGTCTGGCCGCTGACGTAACGCGAGCCTTCGCTGCAGAGCTGCACAACGAAGGCGCCAATGTCTTCTTCACATTCCCCCACCCTACGCATCGGTATCGAGCGCTGAAAGGCTTCCGCTTCCTCAGGATTGTTTTCCATCCACCACACGAGGCCCGGAGATTTGGCGTGGGGCAGGAT
>JAUIMF010000093.1 GCA_030433415.1 Gammaproteobacteria bacterium
CCGGGAGCATCGCATTGGCAGCCAACACCCGCAGCTTTGTCACATTGATCACGGTGCTGTGCCTTGCTGCCTGCAGTGACGAGCCACCACCGAAAGCCGGTGCCACGGGAGAAGAGCTCTACGGCTACTACTGCGCCGCCTGCCATCGCGCCGAGGGAACCGGGGCGTTTCTCAACGGCGTTCCTTCGGTTCGCTACAACACCCTGAGCGCCAGGGAACTCAGCGACCTCATCCACGGCCACAATCGCCCTGCGAACAGCAAAATGCCGGTGTTTGAGATTTCCCAGTCCGACGGCCTGAAAATCGGCCGCTACGTGCACGACCAACTGGGTAAGGAAGCCGAGAACCACGCAGAAGCCGAGAACCACGCAGAAGCCGAGAGCCGTACAGAGGGTTCCAAGCCGGGCCCGACCGCCAGCGCGGGCACCACGCCAAAGACCCGCAATGCCGCGGTAGAGGCCTGCGAGCATCGGCGTCTGGTCCAAGCCCAAGAGTGCAATGAGAGCATCAATAAAAGTGCCTGCCTGGACACGGTCCACAAAGAATGTCTCAACCGCTTCGGGGACTCCTAGGCTGGAACAGCGCTCAGCTAAATTTTCGGCCATTTCAGAGAGTTAGACGCCCTTTTAACCCAACCGTCCCCCAGCATCCCCGGTTCTGGCCGTCGAACTGATTGAATCCGCGGGAGGAATCCTGCGGAATGAATGCACCGGCCCAACGTCAACCAATCAATGGGCCATAAGAACCCACCCGTAGCCTGCCTTTCGAGGGTATCGCGATGCGCTTTTCACTCCCGTGTACGTTATTTGGTGGCGTGGCCGCGGTCCTGCTGAGCGCCTGCGGCGGTGGGGGCGGCTCCGCCTCGCCACCGGCCCCCGACCCCGCCCCCGCACCTGCCCCCGCCGCTACGGGACTGATGGTTCCGCCAGCGACGGATGAGGCCTTTGTCGATGCTTTTCTGCGCGGCCTGGCACAGGTGGGAACGACGAGCGATGGAGCGGCTCCCCCGGCTCCCACGCTGGAGGCGGATGCGGGTGGCTTCTCTACGACCTATCGCCTTGAGGAGTCCGTTGACGAACATGACGTGGTCAAATACGACGGTGCACGCCTATTCATCGCGCCAACGCGCGGCGCCGATTGCTGTTACGCGGTTGAGCCCATTGCCACCGACGCGTTGATCGCCCCACCGCCGCCGGACGGCCCGCGCGAGATTCGCATTCTGAACACCGATCCCGATGCCGCCACGGCCACCGTGGCCGGAACCATCGCACTGGACGAAGGCACCACCGTCGAAGGCATGTATCTCGACGGCGATACGCTCATCGCACTGACCAGCACCGCCTGGTGGGGCTATCACGGCGACACCTTTGCATCGCTGCCCGCCTGGGAGGGCCAGAGCCTGTCGGTAAACTTCTACGACGTCACGGATACGGCCAGCCCCGAGGCGGGATTCACCCTGAGCCTGGAAGGTGCCCTGGTCACGAGCCGTCGTCGCGATGATCGTATCGTAGTGGTATCGCGCCACCTGCCGTCGATTCCCGAGCTTGTCTATTACCCGACCACCGACGAAGAACGCGCCACGAATCAGGCAATTCTCGACAACCTGACCGCCCAGGACCTGCTGCCCGCCCTGAGCATCAACGGCGAAATGGTCACGGATCGGCTTACCCCCGACCAATGCCTGATCACCGATGCGAGCAACGACATTGCACCGGGCGAACCGGGCTACCCGGTCATCACCACCGTGCTGAGCATTGACGCCGCCACGGGCCAGCTCGACGACGTGCTCTGCTACGCCGAAGCGACCGACGGCGTGTATCTGTCGAGTGAGGCGCTCTATCTGTCCCAGACGGTTTACGACGATCCCGACGCCATCGACAGCATCGTGCACCAGATCGATCTGGACGGCGGCCTGCGCTACCGCGGCTCGGGGCGCGTCGCGGGCAGCCTGGTGTCCCGGGGCCAGCCCGACTTTCGCATGAGTGCGCTGGACGGTGTGCTGCGCCTGGTCACCACCCGCTGGCAGTCAGACGAGGCGGACCGCTTTGATCACCGCCTGTTTACGCTGCGCCTGAATTCCGACACGGTCAGTCTGGAGGTCATTGGCCAGTTGCCTGAACCCGGCAGTGAAACTGTGATCGGCAAGGCGAATGAAGATCTGTTCGGCGTGCGCTTTTTCGGCGAGCGGGCCTATCTGGTGACCTTTGAGCGCATCGACCCCCTGTACGTGGTGAACCTGAGCGACCCCGCGGCGCCGATGATCGAGGGCGAACTCGAGCTACCGGGTTTTTCGGAGTTGCTGCACCCGGTGAATGCCAATCTGCTGCTGGGTGTGGGCGACGACGGCGAGGGGCGTACCAAGGCTGAGCTCTTCGACGTATCGACACCCGCCGCACCGGCGTCCCGCGGCAGCGTCGTGCTGGCCACCGATGCAACGTGGTCCTACAGCGAGGCGCGCTACGACCGCCGCGCGTTCACTTACCTGCGCGGCAGCGACACCACGGACCGGTTCACGATTCCCGTCTCGGCAAGCCTCGAGACCACCGAGGGCTACCACTGGGACGAACGCCTGTACATGCTCGAAGTGCGTAATCGAACCGCGCCGGCCGCCGCCAGTCTGCAGGCCGTCGGCGCGCTGTCGGCGGTTCGGGGGGCCTACATCGAGACCCGACCCCGGGGCATCATCGACGGCGATGCGCTGTATTTCGTACTCGGCACGCAGGTGTGGTCGGGGTACTGGGGCACCGAGGTGCCCGCCTTCGGCCCGTTCTGAGTCGCAAAAATCAGTCCGCTGCGGGGTCCGCGTCACCCTGCAACAGATCCCGCTGTACACGCTGCATCTCGGCGACCGCCTCGCCACCCCAGATCGCGCCGAGAGTCACCTCTGAGATCACAAGGTAGGTGATGGCACCAAGCTGCCGATAGACCATCACCCGCTGCGTGGTCAGGTCCTGCTCCCGCCCCCGCGCGGTGGCGGCATACCGCTCGACCAAAGCATCGAGAAAATCGCGCAGATACCAGCGATGGCTGTCCTGGGCCCGATCGCGATTGTCCAGCAGCTCCCGTGCAATAAGGCCCGAGTCGTCGGGCCACTGCTCGGCATGGTCCAGAAACGCCCGCATCAGGCATGGCCACCGGGCTTCGGCATCCGGCTCCTGTCGATCAACGCGTTCAATAACCGCCGCAAAGCGGGCCGCGAGCTGCGCAAGTACTTCGGCATAAAGCGCGTTTTTGTTACTGAAGTGGTAGATGATCGCCTGCTTGGTCAGACCCACCTCACCGGCAATATCAGCCAGAGACACTGCGCCAAAACCACGCTGCGAAAACAGGTGGTAGGCGGTCTCGACCAGGCGTTCGCGGCCTGACGAAGCGCTCGGTTTCGCTGCTACCGACACAGTGACTCCCCACAGGACAAAATTGACGACTTACCGATCGTAAAGTATCTTGTTCCCTCGTTGCTATCCACCCGAGTGAGGCTGGCTATGGACCGCGATACCGAATTGGCCATGATGGACGAGCTGCTGACGCTGCGGCAGGAAAACAGCTTTTTCATGCAGGACGACGTCTCCACGGCTCCCGTGGATCGATACGCGTCACATGAACGATTTGCCCTGGAGCAGCAGCACCTGTTTCGAACCCTGCCCCTGGTGGCTGCGCACAGCGGTGAATTAGCCGATCCCGGTGATTTTGTAACGCGCAACCTCTCAAACCTCCCTGTATTGATCAGTCGGGGTAGTGATGGCCAGGCCCGTGCGTTTCTCAACGTGTGCCGCCATCGCGGCGCGGAACTGGTCGGTGAGGCCAGCGGCTGCAAGCGCCGCTTTACCTGCCCCTATCACGCATGGACCTACGCCACCGACGGCGAGCTGGTCAACGGACCGCACCTCGCCGAAGGTTTCCCGAACATCCACAAGCAAGACTACAACCTAGCACGGCTGCCGTTGTACGAAAAAGGCGGTTTGATCTGGGTGATCGCCGACACAGACTCCAACCTCGATATTGCAGAGTTTGTGGAGCCGCTGTTACCGGGGCTGGCGTGGTGCGAAATGGAGCATCTCGCTCCCGCCATCTCGGAATCCCTGACCATTGCGGCCAACTGGAAGATTCTGGCCGAGGGCGGCCTCGAGGCGTATCACTTCAAGGTGGCGCACCGCAAAACCATCGGCCCGCATTTTCTCGACAACCTGTCGAACTTTCGTATGCTGGGTGAGCACAGCGTGAACGTGCTGGCCAAGAACTCCATGGCAACGCTCGCGAACCTGCCCCGCGACACCTGGCGTGTACGCGAGCACAGCAACGTGATTTTTCTGGTGTTCCCGCTGGATTCCTTCCTGCTGATGGAGGATCACATCGCGTGGATCAACATGCGACCTGTGTCGGCGGAAGAAACGGAGCTGCGGCTGACGCTGCTGGCGCCGAAGGATCGACTGGGTGAGGCCGACAAGCAGCATTGGCAGCAGAACCACGCCATTACCAAAACAACACTTATGGAAGACTGGGTGCTGAACGAAGGCATTCAGCGCGGTATCGCCAGCGGCGCCAACACGCACTATACCTTCGGCCGATTTGAAAGCGCCCTGGAGGCCTTCAACAGACAGATCGAGAGCTACCTGTCCTGACCTCGCGCAACACGGAAGCCCGGCATGACCGCCAGGCCATACCGGCTCCCGTCAACGTCTCAGCGACGACGCAGATAGATCAGGCACAGACCGGCGCCGAGCAACGCGAGCGTCGCCGGCACAGGCACCGGTGCGGGGCCATCATCAATCTGGATTCGCTCGGATGAACCCTGCTGCGCATGGGCCATATCCGCCCCGAGGCCAAGAAACAGACACAGGCAGAGGGCTGCCGCTGAGCGTACAAAAATCAACATAACTTGCTCCTTCAATGCAAAAGACAATTGGGGCACCGATTCGGCGCGACACCACCGGATGTATTGAAGGTTTCGTGCCAGCTGACGCTGTTTGCCAGTCCCGGCAGCGGCTTGCCAGCAAAGCTGACCCGGTTTTTCCGCGGCAATTCGTAAAACTCCCGGACATTTTGTCCCGCCCCTCACAAATCGACCCACCGTTGCCTGATTCCGGCCATGGTTTTTTCTCGCCATGGCCGCGACAGGACTGAAAGATGGGATGAGCTCAGGCGGACGCCTCAGCGTCAGCCCACGCCTCGGTGTGAGCCAGAGCCCTCACTCAGAATCAGGAGTCACCCATGAAATCGACTGCCCCGAACAACCCGGCGCGTATCAACCACACAGCTGGTACTCGCGGCGAACAACCAGGCAGCGGCCGCAAGCTCGCCCTGGCAATGCTTATTGGCGCGTCCCTGTCGGCTTACAGCGCCAGTTCCGCCGCCCTGCTCGGCGGCGGCAAATCCGGCAACGAATTCAACTACGAGGCCTGCGCCCGCATCGTGGAAGGCAAAACAACCTATCAGGAGGCCGAAAAGCTGCTGGGCGCCGAGCCCATCAGCACCGGCAAGAATCCCGTGGGCTTTTTTCGTCATTATCAATACGAGAAACAGGGCGGGCTTGCGGTGCGTGCCTTTGGCATGAGCCTGGGGGGCTCCAAAGCCAAAAGCTACAAATGTTTTCTGGTGCATAACGCCGACGGCATCGTGGTGTCGGTAGACATGCAGGAAATCGGCGTGGATGGGGCCAACTCGGGGATTTGAGCGCCCACCGATTGCGGACGCATCAGCGCCGCCCTCTACGCCTCGTCGCGCAGCGCCTGGTTCCGCTGGATCGCGAACACGCGTTCCAGCTCATCGTTCAGACGCTGGCGCTGCGCCGCACTGAGATCGCAGTTGATAAGAATGTAGCGGCAGGTCCGAACCACCTGGCGCCAGCGCGGCACCTTGGGTAACTTTTTCAGGTCGCAATAGCGATCCATGGTGCGCGTGCGCAGGCGGCCATTGTCGACGGTCACCTGCCAGGCCCGACTTTTTTCAGCGAGTTCAATGCGGGTTTCGCCGCTGGCCTGCTCCCATATCTCGACACAACTGCACATCAGACCCACCAGCGCCGCCGCAAAATTGTCTTGGGTATCGACGGTGGAGTCATTGCCCGTGTCGTTCTCACCGGCTTCGCCCTCGTCGGTCTCATCGGTGTCGACGGTCCCGTCATCGGTGTCGAACTCCTGCCGGTGCAGTGCGATCTCACGGCTGACATAGGCGCGCTGGGCGGCCCGCTGGCGTAGCACAAGTACAATGATCGCCAGCAACAACAGCACGATGACGCCCGCGCCACTGATCAACCAGCGCTGGATTCTAACCGAGCGTTGCAGACTCTCACGCTCATCCTTGAGCGCCGAAATGCTCTGGGCCTGCTGGCGAACTTCTATGGCGTTCTGCAACTCAGCGATACGCGACTGGTAGCGCTCCTCGAGGGATTGCCTGAACAGCGCGAAATACGACTGCTGATGCGCCAACGCATCTCGGGCATCGCCACGACCAATGGCAATGGTCATGAGTTGCTCCAGAAAATACAGCTCATCGGGGGACTGACCGCTGGCCCGCGCCAGTTCCAGGCCTTCGCGGGCATAACGCCGCGCGCTGTCCAGGTCTTCCTGCAACTGGTAACTCGCCACGAGGGCCCGACGGATTTCGACGGAGCGTTTGGGCGGCAACGCCTGCTCCATCTCCAGAGCCTGCTCAAGCAGGCGCAGCGCGGCCCGCGCGTTGCCACTGGCCACCTCCACGTCCGCCAGCGCCGCGAGCACCCGGATCTGATCCGGGTGCCAGTCGGCATCCGAGAAGGTATCGAAGGCCTCGCTCAACGCCTGGCGGGCGCTGGCGTACTCTCCCATGTGGGTATAGGTAATACCCAGGTCTTCTCTCACCTGCCCCAGGGCACGGATGCCGTACGCATCGTCGGGGTTACGCGCGAGATTGCGCTCATGGGCATCGATGGAGCGCATGAGGTACTCAACGGAGGATTCAGGATCGTCGAGATCGCGATACACGTTGGCGATATTCGCCAGCGTGAGCCCTGTCGAATAATAGTTCTCTGTTTTTTCCAGTTCCTGAAGCGCTTTCTGCAGGTTCGCCAAGGCCTCGGTATAGCGACCTGTCTCGAGATAGATAGCCCCGAGATCGTTATAGCTGGTGGCGATGGAGTGCTCCCGCCCCATCGCCAGGGCCACCGACAGCGCTTCGCGGGTGTAGGGCAGGGCCTGCTCAAATTGATCCTGTCGCAGGTGAATCAGCGACTTCATACGCAACAGGTGATAACGATAGATGTTTTTCCGGCGCAGAATATCGTTATCGAGCAGGGCATCGTCGAGGTAGCGCTCCGCCTCGGCAAACTCGCCGCGGGTGATGGCCAGGGACGCATAGTCGAGCTGGATCCGGGTTTTTCCCTCCCGCGTCACTTCATCGCTTTGCAACAGGGCATCGCAGGCCCCGCGTGCCTCTGCCGCATCGGCCCGCAGCGCTTCGCGACACATGGCGACCTCGGATCCATAATCGGGATCGCTGAAATCCTGCGCCATCGCGATACCGGCACACGAGAGCATCACCGATCCCGCCGCAACGGCGACGAGCCGGTGGGCCAGTGACCCGCGGCGCCATAGCCCGTAGCAGGCGTTACCCAACTCGACAAAAGCTGATGTCACAGCGATGTTTCTCCACAAGTTTTGCCCGAATTTTCCACGTCGACCCCGGCCATCTATCCCTTGGGCGGCGCATCACTGACCGCTGGGTCAGCAGCCGCGTCGAATCGCGTTCGCAGGTTACACCGAGCCGAGCGCGGTGCGTGAAATCTCCGACCCAATTCAACACAGTGAATTATTTTCTTAAAAAACAGAAGCCTGCAGACAAAGGTGACCCACAACGGACCCGCTCCTGACCTGAGTTGACGCCATGTTTTACGCCGGCGGACCCGTGGCCGTTCCTATACTCGCTCCGCCATCAAGACCATTCGGAGTGAAAAACAACATGAATCCAGGCCTCTACGAGACGATGACGCATCGTCGATGCCGCGCGACACCGACCAGCCCTGAACTTGCGGCGGGTGCATTGCTGATTACGCTGGCTGCATCCCATGCCAATGCCCAGAGCGGCATTCTGCGCTACGGCCCAAGCAGCCAGGACGTACCGACGATGGGCACGCTGGCCATTGGACTTCTGGGCATCGCCATCGCGGGGCTCGCGTACGCCGGGCTGGGCAAGAATGTGTGGCGCTGTTCCCGACACCTTTCGCTGATCGGCGCCGCCCTGGTGGCAGGCCTGTCCGTTCTGGCGGCAGTGCACAGCGACAGAATTCTGGCCCTGGCGGTACCGGTGACGAGTCTCAGTCAGCCAGCCGGGGGTACGGTGACGATTCCCACCGGCCTGAGCCAGTTTCGTAACGACACGGCGATTCTCCAGCGCATTCGTTCCATGAGTTCACCCTGCGCGAACGGTTCGCCGAATATGGCGAGCAGCGACGCCTGTGCCGTCGGCGTGGAACTTGCCCCCGGGGCGCTGTGTGACTCGCAGTACAGCTGCTGAGCTATCGCTTCAGTCCAGGGCGTAGCTCAGCGCGAACACGGCGCTGCGCGGCTCACCGACAAAGTACCGGTAGTTGCCAAAGGCGAAGTCCGCGCGTTCCGCATAGCGCGTGTCGGCGAGGTTGGTGGCAACCAGACTCGCCTTCAGACGTGCTGAGACGGACCAGTCCAGACGCAGATTCAGCAGCTCGTGGCCCTTGTAGGTCGCTGTGTTGTCAGGATTCAGAAAGTACTCATCGAGCCAGATGAACTCCAGCTCGGCGCGCAGGGGATGGGGACCGACGTGGGTGTCGGCACCAACGCGCAGACTGCCGAAGTGCCTGGGGGCCGTGTCGATCACATTGCCCTTGATATCACCCTGGATGCCCCGCAAGTCCGTGGCACTGGCATAGCGGTGATCAGCATAGGTGGCGGCCAACGCTGCATACCAGACATCGTTGATCTGCCAGTTGGCCTCGAGCTCTACGCCTTCATGATCGGTGCTGGCGCCACTCACGTTCTGGCGATCGCTGTCCTGGAAGATCACGTCATCCTTGCGCATCACAAAAACGTTCACTGCATAGCTGAGTGTTGCATCAATGCTGCCGCGTAATCCCAGTTCCAGACTGTCCATCTGCTCAGAATCCAGGTCCGCCACGCGCTGCCCTTCCTGCAGGCGATAGAGCTCCGCGGTCTGGGGTGCGCGGAATCCCCGAGCTACGCGTGCGTACACCGCGGCCGCGCCCAGGTCGTAGCTCAGTCCCAGGTTTGCAGACCAGTTACTGAAGCTGTCATCACGGTCCGCCGGGCGAAAGAAGCGACAGGATGAAGCAGTGGGCGCACAGGCATCGCCATCTCCGGTCTGGTTGTCGTAGTCATAGCGTGTTTGTGACAGCCGTAGACCACCCTCGACTCGCCACCCGGACCCCAGCTCCATGCTGGTCTGGGCATAGGCACCCAGGTCGAGTGCATCCACCTCGTAGTCGTAGTGCACGCCCTGGGGAAGGTTCGGGCTGAAGGGCTGGTCCTGAACTTCCTTGAGCCATCCCCGCGTCGCATCGGCGTCTACACCCAGCACCCAGCGCAGCGTATCGTCACCGCCGCGTAGCGCAGTTTGTACGCCGATGCTGCGGTGCCCGTTGCGCTCCATGGGCTGCCAGGGAAAGAAGTGCTGCAGGAACTCCATGGCATTGCTGCGCAGGTACGGCGTAATGGTCAGGCTGCGGCCCTGGTCGAGCTCCCGGGTCGCGCTGATGTGGGCGCGCAACGACCAGGCATCGCGATACGCCTCGGGATTGGGGTTTACCTCACTGGCCCGCTCGTCTTCATAGACTTCAAAGCCCTGAACGAAGCCCGCGGTCTCCTGATTCAGGTTGGAACCGGCGAGTACTCCAGTCAGATTCCACTTCCCCAGCACGCGATCCTGACGCAGCGTGAACTTCTGCTGGTCGTAGCCGGAGTTATCCTGGTAGCCACCGTAGCTTGAAGCCTGCACGTTCACTGCCATACCAGCCTCGGGAAGCGTCACGCCTGCCAGCAGCCGGTAAAAATCACGCGAACCGGATTCCAGACGCACCGCATTCTGTGACGTATCGGCCGAGGCGGTGAGCACATTGATCACTCCGTGCATGGCGTTACTGCCATATACCGCAGTGGCCGGCCCCCGCAACACTTCAACGCCGCCGGCCTGGGCGAGATCGACATCAAAAAGCTGATTGACGTTGCAGAATCCAGGCGCCCTGAGCTCAATGCCATCGGCAGCGGTCAGAAACGAGCCGCAGCTGCCGGCCCCCGTGAATACGGGTGAGCGCAAAGAGATGAGGGACTCCTGCCCGTTGTTGCGACTGATCCAGGTGCCCGCCGAGCGCTGAAACAGCTGATTACTGTGTTGCAGCGAGGTGAATGCGACCTCGTCATTCGACAGGCGCGACCACGAAAGCGGCATAAGTCGCCCGTCTGCGGCATCGCGGGTAGCGGTCACCAGCGTGGTCTCGAGCGCCGCCGGCGCGTCCTGCGCCGTGCAGACCCCTGCAAACAGCGTTGGAGCGAGGGCAAGTACGACCAGAGCGCGGCGCTTGGGCTCATTAATGGGTGGATACATAAACAGCTAACTAATTTTTCGACGGCGCGCATAGTAGCGCCGACGGCCCCGGCGCTTCCACCCGCGCGTCCGCGGTACGATAATCATTAGCCGAGTGATAGGGGCATCCATCGTGAACAACTACCAGTTCTGCGCGATCAGTACCGAGGACGAGGCCTATGGCGACGTCATCGCCTATTCCCTGCCCGCCTACGACGCGCCCCCTCTGAGCCACCTTCGCCAGGCATTTCCCGCCTTCATCGCCGCCTATCGACACAGCCAGATCGTTGCGGTTTGTGGTTTTCGCAGCGGGCGCGGCGGTCTGCTGCTGGAACAATTCATGAGCGAGCCGGCCGAGCACTACCTGGCCTCCCATGGCGAAGCCGGCGTCCCCCGCACGGCCATCGTGGAACTCGGTGCCTACCGTGTGAAGTCCCCGGCGCTCACACCCCTGTTTTCGGCCCAGATCGACCGATTGCTGGTCGAGCGCGGGTTTACCCACGCGCTGGCCCTGTCTTCCAGCGAAGCTCGTAGCGTCGAGGAGTGGACTCGTGAACGGACCGCCATCGCCGGCAACCCCAACTCGGGTGGCAAGGCAGCCCCACTGCAGGTAAGCGTGATGCCGCTGGAGCCACGCGCGTAACCCCCGCCCCAGATCGACGGGTAGAATATAAAAAAACCATCGGAATACGCCCATGCCAGAAGAACTGATACGCCGTAACCGCGAATGGGCCGGCAAGGTCCACGACGACGCGCCGGAATACTTCGAGGAACTGTCGAAGCTGCAACAACCCGACTATTTCTGGATCGGTTGCGCCGATGCACGGGTGCCTGCCAATGTGATTACCGGCCTGCAGCCTGGCGAAGTGTTCGTACATCGGAACGTGGCCAACGTTGTCCATTCCTCAGACCTGAATCTGCTCAGTGCGTTGGATTTCGCCATCAATGGCCTGGGCATCCGCAAGGTGATTGTCTGCGGTCACTATGGCTGCGGCGGCGTCAATGCGGCCTGCGAACACGGCCATGGCCACGGTCTTGTCGAGCACTGGATCGAGCCCATACGCGCACTCGCCCGCGCACATCAGAAGGATCTTGGCGACCTCTCCTCGGAAGCTGCCAGAGACAAACTGGTCGAGCTGAACGTGCGCGCCAGCGTCAATCGCATTGCTGACACGCCGATCGTGCAGGAAGCCTGGGAAAACGGTGAATCCGTGGCAGTACACGGCATGGTCTACTCCCTTCGCGAGGGTTATCTGTACCTGCTGGAAAACAGCTCCCGCACGGCCTGACAACGAGAACTGGCTGTGGCTGCCCATTGCGTTGGCCGCCCATCAACGGGGAGCATCGCCGCGCCGAATGCGGTATAAAGTGCGGCGCCGAACAACTATAAGGAACGCTATCACAATGATCAGACTCGACCGCCGTCTTGCGGGACTCACCAGCCTGCTGGCCACCCTGCTGCTTACGCCGCTATCAGCATCGGCCGAGACGCTGGATTCCGGCGACAC
>JAUIMF010000094.1 GCA_030433415.1 Gammaproteobacteria bacterium
ACTGGCGCAGGCGCTGCATCACGACCGGGGGCAAGTCAGCTCATTCCAGGCGCTGGTGGTGAGCGTTGCGGGGCGCGTGGGTGGCGGTAACATCGCTGGAGTTGCAGTGGCCATCACCCTTGGTGGCCCTGGCGCCGTATTCTGGATGTGGGTCATTGGCCTGATGGGTATGGCCACGAGTCTTTTTGAGTGCTCCCTGGCCCAGTTATACAAGCGCTATGAGGCGGATGGTACCTTTCGCGGTGGTCCCGCCTACTATCTGACCCTGGGCATCAGGCAGCGGGGCCTGGCGGTAATCTACTCTGTACTGTTGCTGGTGACCTTTGGTTTTGGCTTTAACGCCGTGCAGTCCTACGTGGTCGCCACGTCGTTGCATGATTCCTTTGGTGTGCCGACCTGGGCGAGTGGTCTGGCGCTGGTGGTGTTCCTGGGCTTTGTGATTTTCGGCGGCATCCGTCGCATTGCGGCGGTCTCGGAAATTGTGGTGCCGGTGATGGCAGTGGGGTACTTTCTGGCGGCGCTGGTGGTCATTGGCCTGAATATCACCGAGGTGCCGACGGTGCTGTTGGGCATCGTCAAGAGTGCCTTCGGCCTGGATTCGGCCCTGGGTGGGGGCATCGGCGTAGCCCTGATGCAGGGCATCAAGCGTGGGCTGTTCAGCAACGAGGCGGGTCTGGGCAGCGCGCCCAATGTGGCGGCGGTGGCTTATGTGCCGCACCCGGTGAATCAGGGTGTGGTGCAGGCGTTCAGCGTGTTCATCGACACGCTCGTGATGTGTACCTGTACCGCGCTGATCATTCTGCTGTCTGATGTGTATCAGCCCGGTGCCGAGGGGTTGTCGGGTATCGCCCTGACGCAGAACGCCCTTGCCGGGCACCTGGGTGCCTGGGGAGGCAGCTTTGTCAGCGTGGCGCTCGTGCTCTTCGCGTTCAGCTCCATCATGTACAACTACTATCTGGGCGAAAACAGCCTGAATTATTTCAGTGAAGAAAACCGTACCCTGTTCACCGTATTTCGCCTGCTGGTGCTGGGGCTGGTGTTCTGGGGGGCGGCGCAGGATCTGGGTACCGTATTCGGCTTTGCGGACCTCACCATGGGGCTGCTGGGCGTGGTGAATCTGATCGGACTGCTGTGGATGTCGAAGCTGGGGCTGCGGCTGTTACGCGATTACGACGCGCAGTGTGCGGCGGGCCAGGAACCGCGCCTGAATCCCGCAGATTTCGAGGATCTCGACATCGACCCCCGGGCCTGGCCGGCGCAGGACGCCGACTAGGCTACAGCACCGGGGCCATCAATCGTGCGGCGGCGGTGGCGAAGGGGAACCATATCGGCTTGTCGGCCAGTTCCTGGGCCGTGACCTCGCGGGAGCGGGCGAAATCCTCCAGCAACATGGCCTCAACCTGATCGCAGAATTCGCCGTCGTGAACCAGGGCCGTCATCTCGAAATTCAGCCGGAAAGAACGATTGTCGAAGTTCGCCGTGCCGACGCCGGCAAGTTCCCGATCGAGCAGGAACACCTTCTGGTGCATGAATGCCGGTTCGTAGCGATACACCGCGACGCCCGCCGGCAGAAGCTCCCGCGTAAAGGACCAGTTCGCCAGGCCCACCACGGGGCCGTCAGACTTGTCGGGAATCATCACCCGCACATCCACACCGCGCAGGGCGGCGAGTTGCAGCGCCGCGATAATGCCCCGGTCCGGTACAAAGTACGGACTGGCGATCCAGATGCGTTCCCTGGCCTGGATGATCACCTGGTGATACATGAGTCCCGCTTCTTCAAAGGCGCTGGCCGGATCCGAAGGAAACAGCAGAACCGAACTGGTGCCCGGTGCACGGCGCTCCAGGTTCCAGTCGATGGACAACTGCTCCCGACGCGCCCAGAGCCAGTCCGTGGCGAAGGTCAGTTCGGCGCCGATCACCGCGGGGCCATGAATGCGCAGGTGCGTGTCCCGCCACGGGCCGCGTTTGGGGTTTTCACCCAGGTATTCCACGCCCACGTTGTGTCCACCGATCCAGGCATAGCGACCGTCGACGACCACCAGCTTGCGGTGGTTGCGGAAGTTGAGCTGCAGGCGGTTGCGACGCCCCTGCGTGGTGTTGAATGCGGCAAGCTGAACACCCGCGTCGCGCAGTTCCCGGTGCAGGCGACTGCGGCCAAAGCCCGCGGAGCCGACCTCGTCATACAACACATACACCCGCAGGCCCGCGCGGGCACGCTCTGCGAGCACCGCGCCCAGGCGTTGACCCAGCGCATCGTCGCGCAGAATGTAGAACTGGAACAGAACGTAGTGCTGGGCCTGGCGCAGGCCGGCTTCGATGCTGTCGAAGGTGGCATACCCGTCCACCAGCAGTTCGACTTCGTTGCCCCGCACCGTAGGCAGGCGTGCCAGACGCTGTAGCGCCCGGTAGAACGCAGCGTCGGCGTCGGAAGCACGATAGTCCCGCAGTTCGCTGCGCGTGTCGCGTAAGTGTCGTTCCGCCAATGCTTCGATCTGCTGCCGTTCGCGCACATAGCCATCAAAGCGACTGCGGCCCAAGACCAGGTACAGCGGTACGGTCAGATAGGGCAGAGTCAGTAGCGAGACCACCCAGGCGATGGCGCCCTGGGCAGTGCGGGCCCGCAGGATCGCCTCTACGGCGCTACCGATTGCCAGTACATAGAACAGTACCAGCACAACGGCGACGATCTCAGGGCTGAAGCTTATCTGCATGGCGAAATTCTATCGCGGACAAAGATCGGTTGCAGAGTTGTGATTGTCTACTACGCTCAGTGAAGCGCCCGGTGTGGCGTCCTGTTTTAACCTCACAACAACTGACCAACAAAGCGAGATAACGATGAAAAGAATACTGCTCTCAGTGTCAATGGTAGCGTCGATGTGTGTGTCCCTGGCCCTTGCGCCCCTGGCCCAGTCCCAGGAGCACTACGAAAGCGGGTCGTTCTGGGCTGTCACGTCCGTCGAAACCAAACCGGGTATGTTCGATGCTTATATGGAAGACCTGGACGGTCTGTGGCGTCGGCAGATGGACATGATGAAAGAGGCCGGCAAGATCAAAAACTACATGATGTTCAGTAATGTCCACGCCCGCCAGGGTGAACCGGACCTGTGGCTGTTTGTGGAGTGGACCTCTGCCGGAGCCATGATGGACACGACCTGGGAAGAGTGGGAAGCCATGACCGAAAAGCTCGTGGGCTCCATGGACAAGAGTCGGCAACTCAGCATCAAGCGTGGTGATCTGCGCACGCTGATGAGCGATGTACTGCTGCGCGAAGTGAAATTCCGCTAGTGATGAGGCTCTTCTGCGTCGTGTGGTAATGGCGTAGAAGAGTCGCCCTCGCCGGGGATGAACTGAATGACCAGCAGCCCGGCAAGAAACAGCGCGACGAGGGTCCAGCGGAGCCAGGGTTTCATAAGCGTTTCATGACGGTGAACAAGGCGCCAAGGGTACCACGTCGGGGTTAGCGGGCCCTGCTGCCCTGGGGTGGGCGTGTATACTTTTCGCCGCCGCTCAAGGAACCAGGGCCCATGTTTGCAGCACGTTACGCCGCCATAACCGAGCGACTTTCGCAGGGAGATTCCGACGTCTGGGCGGTTCACGACCGTGCCCTGGAAATGGAGCGGGAAGGAGCGGATGTGATCCTGCTGTCGGTGGGAGATCCGGACTTTCGGACACCGGACCCCATCATCGACAACGCGGTCAGTTACCTGCGTGTCGGTCGCACCCACTACTCGCCGTCCCTGGGCGAGCTCAAGTTCCGCCGGGCAGTGGCAGACCTCGAAACCGCGACGTCGCCGCACCCGTGTTCCGTCGACGAAGTCGCCATTTTTCCCGGCGCCACCGCGGCCATCTATGCGGTGCTGTCCTGCCTGCTCGATGATGGCGACGAGATAGTGATTCCCGAACCCATGTACGTCGGCTATACGCCGATCATGGCGGCGCTCAATGCATCGGTGACGTACGTGCCCCTGGATGGTGAGCGTGGCTTCGTTCTGGATACGCAGGCGATCAAGGCGGCGATATCAGACCGCACCCGCGTGGTATTCATCAACACCCCGGGCAATCCCACGGGCAGCATTATTCCCGCGGCAAAGATTCGTGAACTGGCGGATTACTGTCGCGAGCGGGGCGTCTGGCTGCTCTGCGACGAGGTGTATTCCATGTTCTGCTACGAGGGCAAGCACGTGTCGGCCCGCGCGAGCGCGAACCACCTGGATAACGTGATCATGGTGGATGGCCTGTCCAAGTCCCACGCCATGAGTGGCTGGCGCATGGGGTGGGTGGTGGCTCCCGCCGAGCTTGTGCAGCATCTGGGGCGTTTTTCCGGGGCCACGCTGTTTGGCAGCCCGCAGTTCATACAGGACGCCAGTGCCTTTGCGCTGGAGAACGATCAGGAGTACGTGGAGAGCATGCGCGACGAATACCGTGAGCGTCGCGATCTTGTGCTCGAGCGCCTGAACGCCGTCGAGAACCTGCGCTGTATTCGCCCTCATGCAGGCATGTTCATCATGTGCGATGTGTCGGGCACGGGCATGGACGGCAGCGAATTCGCCCGGCGCCTGCTTGAGGAGCAGGCAGTCTCGGTGATCCCCGGCGACGCCTTCGGACCCTCGGCCCATGATTTTGTGCGCATTGGCCTCGCCCAGAAGCGCACGGTGCTCAAGCGTGCCTGCCGGCGCATTCGCGAGTTCTGCGACGGGCTTTAAGGTGCCAAAGGGCGTTTCGAGGCGTTACTGAGACTCGGTCAGCTTCACCTTGACGCTGCGCTCCTCATCGTTGAAGCGCGTGGTCACCTTCACCGTATCTCCCGGCTTGTGCTGTTCCATCACCGTCAGGTAATCGTCGTGGCTTTCGATGGTCTCACCGTCGATGGCGATGATGACATCGCCCAGACGTATATCGCCGCGGGAGCTTCGATAGGCGCCCCGCAGGCCCGCATCATCTGCCGGCAGTCCCGGATAGACGCGCACGATGGGTAGCCCTTCGATACCGTAGCGGCGACGCCAGCGATCACTCGCCAGCTCCACGCCCATGATTGGCCTGAGCATGCGCCCATAGCTGATGAGCTGGGGCACCACCTCTTTTACCGTATTCACGGGAATCGCAAAGCCAATGCCTGCGCTGGCGCCGCTGGGGCTGTAGATGGCGGTGTTCACGCCTACCAGCTGACCCATGGAGTTGAGCAGGGGGCCGCCGGAGTTGCCCGGGTTGATGGCGGCGTCGGTCTGGATGACACCTCGTATGCGTCGCCCACTGGGCGCGCGGATTTCACGGCCCAATGCGCTCACCACGCCCGTCGTCAGCGTGGTGTCCAGGCCAAAGGGATTGCCGATGGCGAGTACCTTGCGTCCTACCGAGAGCTCCGTGGAGTCGCCCAGGGGCAGGGACACCAGATCCTCCGGCGGTTCCAGCAGGCGCAGCACCGCCAGGTCTTTCTCGGGGGCGCTGCCAATCAGTTCGGCGGCATAGTCGTTGCCGTCCTGTAGCGTGACCCGCATGCGGCTGGCGTTGGCGATAACGTGGAAGTTGGTTACCACCAGGCCACTTTCGTGCCAGACGAACCCGGAACCGGAACCCTTGGGGATTTCCATCACATCCAGCGAGAAGCGGCTGCGTCGGCGCAGCGTGGTGGTCGTAACGTAGACCACGGCGGGGCTCGCTTCGCGAAATATCTCGGTACTGTTCTGCTCGTCTTCCGTGGCGAAGCTCAGGTAATCCCGAGTCTCGTCAGCGGCGAGCGCTCCGGTGGCAAATACCAGCCCGAAGAGCAGGTTCAGCACGCGTGGCAGCATGTCAGCCCTGCGCCGCCTTCAGAAAGGCCTCGGTAAAGCGTTCGATGCGCGCGGCGTTCGCGCCCAGGTCGCTGATGCCGACGCGGGACGCCGAGCGCAGGTCCACCAGGCTGCCCTCGGCATTGGTGCGTACGCGAATGACCACGTCATCCTTGAAGGCCATGATCGCCGTGGTATCGACCGCTTCGATGAAGCCCGCGTTGGGATCCTCACGAGTGATCTCCCAGCCCAGGTCGCGGGCGGTGATCAGGGCCAGGTTGTAGCTGCTGGCATAGGAGCGCGGGCTGGTGATCGTGCGCAGGTCCGGGTAGGCATCACGCTGCTGCTCCATTACCTCGGGCTTGAGTTCCAGGGAGTTGGTATCGTCCCCGCGCAGTGCGGGCGCCGCTTCGAACAGGGGCGGGTCCTGCAAATCTGTGGTGATATCGTGAATCGGTGGTACGTCGCGCCCCTGCATTGCCACCAGCAGCAGCACCGCGCCGGGAATCGCCGGCAGGGCATTGCGAAAAATGGCGCCGCGCTCACTGCTCCAGCGGGGTATGAGGCTCTGGGTTGCCATAAATGCCAGCAACATCAGGCACAGCAGGCCCGCCAGCGCGTAGAGCATCAGGCCGGGCTTCCAGCTGCCGCTGCGCACGATCAGTACCGATAGCGGGATGAGGGCCAGAAAAATCCAGGCGAGGCGCCTGGGCCAGCTTATCCAGCGGTCGATTTGTGGCTGCTCCATGCGGCGTTTCCTCGGTGTCGGGCATCGCTGAACGATGCCCTCGTTATGATGGGTGAAGTAGAGGTGTTGACGTTATGCACCCGCACGCAGCGCTGCGATACGCTGCTCCAGTGGCGGATGGGAACTGAACAGTGAGCTGATGCCCTGCTTCAGTTCTTCGCTGATACCAAAAGCCGTCAACTCACCAGGCAGATCCTGGGCGATCGACTGATTGCCACGCAGTCGCTCCAGCGCCGCGATCATGTCACCGCGCCCGGCCAGTCGGGCACCTGCCGCGTCGGCGCGGTACTCCCGCCACCGCGAGAACTTGAAAACAATCATGCTGGCCAGGAATCCCAGAGCAATCTCGGCGACGATGGTGACAATGAAATAGCCGATGCCATAGCCCCGCTCGGTCTTGAACACCGCCCGATCCACGGTGTGCCCGATGATGCGGGCCAGGAACATGACAAAGGTGTTCACCACGCCCTGAATCAGCGTGAGCGTGACCATGTCGCCATTGGCTACGTGGCCAATCTCATGGGCCATGACCGCCCGGACCTCGTTGGCGGGAAAGCGCTGCAGCATGCCGGAGCTGACCGCCACCAGGGCGTCGTTGCGGTTCCAGCCTGTGGCGAAGGCGTTGGGTGCATCCGAGGGAAATACGCCGACCTCGGGCATCTTGATGCCGGCCTCATTGGCGAGCTCGGCCACCGTGTCGAGCAGCCACTGCTCGTCGCGATTGCGCGGGTTTTCGATGATGTAGGTGCCGGTACCGCGCTTCGCCATCCACTTCGAGAGGAACAGTGACACCAGGGCTCCGCCCATGCCAAACAGACCGCAGAACACCAGCAGCGCTGACAGGTTGAGGTCCACGCCGTTGGCGGCGAGCAACCCCTCGAAGCCAAGGAGTGTAAACACGGTGCCCACCAGTACGAGCACCGCCATGTTTGTGGCCAGAAAGAGAAGAATACGCATCATAGGGTTTACCTCTGTATTCTCTTGTCAGTTGGGGGCGGCGCGACGGTTTTCAAGTCCCGCGCTCCCGTCAGGGTTCAGACCCCGGCGCTGGCACTCGGTTCCATGGCGGGGTCTTCGTCGGCGCTGGCGGTGGTCTCAGCGGCTTCTCCGGCGGAATCCTCAGGATTATTGTCCTCATTGGCCGCGGCTTCGGCCAGCAGTGCCTGGGCAGCGGCTTTTTCGGCCAGCGTCGGCGTAGCGTGGGCGCTGACTTCCACCTCGGGTTCACCCCGATGATCCAGGTCGCTTTCGATGACCTCGCCGCGCAGGTCAATGTCCTTGGCGCTGAGTTCCACCAACAGGTTCACCGCCTCGTCGCGGTGGCGCAGTTTGAGAATACGCTGCGGCTCCCGCCCGTCGACCCATTCGCCGGCGCGGATCCAGAACTGGCCCAGTTGATTGCGGATGATGAACACCTGGTCACTCATGTTGTTGCTATTCCTTTGGTGGAAGTTTGAAAGGCTCAGTCCTTCAGCAGGAAGTCCTTCGCCTGATTGATTTTTGCCGCTAGGTAGTCAGAGCCACCCCGATCGGGATGGAGCTTCTGCATAAGCTTGCGGTGGGCACTGATCACGGCGTCGCGGTCCGCGTCGTCGGTCAGGCCGAGAATTTCCAGCGCTTCGGCGCGACTCATGCCCGATGTGTCGGGAGGTGGCTCGTTGTTGGCTTGTTCCGTGTCTCCGAAGCGTTGCTCGAGATAACCATCAAGTAGCTGCAGGGATTCGGGGTCGGACTCGCAGTAGCGTCGCAGTTCGTCGAGCTGCTCCCGGTTCATTTCGTCGAGACGCCAGTCCTTGAACGGGCCGTCTATGACCTCTCCCGTGAGCGTGCCGTTTTCGTGGTTCAGGTGCATGCTCAGAATGGCCGTGCGCAGCGTCGATTGTCCCGAAGCGCCCGCCGTCGAGGATTTGAGCTGACCGAGGAACGGCAGCAGGCGCAGCACCACCGGCAGGCTCTGGCGGGCGAAGACCAGCAGGCCGGTGATCGCGGCGCCGATCCAGTGCATCTTGCCCGCGAGGGCCAGCAGCACCGTGAGTACCAGGGCGGCACCCAGGCCCACCTTGATGTATTCCGCCCGCCGTTTGTGGGGTGGCAGCAGGCTGATGCGCCGCAGCAGCAGATACAGTACGGCGATGATGGCGAGCAGGAGTAGAAGTCGGGGCATGGATCGCTCTGGGCTGATTCAGGAATTCATTAGCGCGCGGGGTCAGGGACCCAGCTGCTCAAGGAGCAGACGCGCCGCCGCACTGCGGTCATGCTCAAGGGCCGCGCGGCCACCTGCGGCGTAGCGGGCGACGGCGCCGAGGAGTTCCCCCAGGCGCTGGGCGCTGGCGTGGTCAAAGGGGCTGAAAGCCCCGCCGCTGATCCTTGCCATGGCCTCGAAGCAACGACGAGCATCCGGATCTGCTCCCTCCTGAAAGATAAACAATGGCAGGGAACGCATGCGGCACTGTCCTGCCAGCTCTTCAAGCTGTGCCGCGGACTCTTCTACGGCATCGCCGATAAACACCAGAGCCCGGGCGCTGCACTCGCTCTGCTGCTTGAGTGCGCGCCGCAAAAGGCGTGCGATCTGCGTCCGACCCGCGGCGCAATGTACGTGACTCATGGTCTTTGCCAGCGCGTCGCCATCGGCCTGCCAGGCGCCGAACCGCAATTCTCCGATGCCCCGATAGTAGGCCAGCTGCACCGACAGGCTCGCGACTTCGGCGCTGGCGCGGAACATGCCTGCCTGCAGCTCACTGGCCAGATCCCAGGTGGGCTGACGGCTGGCGGTGGCGTCCACGGCGAACACCAGGCGCGGACGGCCAGCAGAGAACTGCTGGATGGCGCGGGCGCGCTGCAGAAAGGCCTGCACATCGCCGGCGCTGGCCTTTTCAGCAGGAGGGCGGGGCATGGGAAAAGTGAACCGGCATGACGCGCGAATGGTATACCCTTGCACCGGCCGCTCCAAGGGCGATGCACAAGGGGCGGTCGGGGGCGAGCGCAAGGAGATTAATCGTGAAACTGTTTGATATTCGCAAGAAACACGCATTGCCGGGGCCCCAGGAGGCCCTGGCCGGACGCGACACCGAAATGCCTGTGGCGGATCGCCACGCGGTGCTCGATGCGCCGCTCAAAGGGCCGTTTCCGGAATCGCTGGAGCGGGCGGTGTTTGCCATGGGTTGCTTCTGGGGCGTGGAGCGCCTGTTCTGGCAGTTGCCGGGTGTCTACTCCACCGCCGTCGGCTACGCCGGAGGTGTGACTCCCAACCCGTTGTACGAAGAGGTCTGTTCCGGGGGTACCGGCCATACCGAGGTGGTACAGGTGGTATACGACCCCGCTGTGCTGGACTACGCGGCGCTGCTCAAGGTGTTCTGGGAGGGCCACGATCCCACCCAGGGTATGCGTCAGGGCAATGATCTGGGTACACAGTACCGCTCAGCGATCTACACCATGGACGAGCGCCAGCTGCAGGCCGCCCGGTTGAGTCGCGACGCGTTTCAGCAGCAGCTCGATCGCGCCGGCTATGGACCCATCACCACCGACATCGAGTCCGCTGGTCCGTTCTACTACGCCGAGGACTACCACCAGCAGTACCTGCACAAGAATCCCGGTGGGTACTGCGGGCTGGGAGGTACCGGCGTCACCTGTGCCGCCGGTCTGGAACTCGGGTAGCCTGACTACCAGCCTGGCTACGCCGAAGGCGCGGATTCAATAGTCCTCTTCGGGCTCACCCATTTCGAGTTGTTCCATCAGGGTGATGGCAACCTCAAGGTAATCTGAATCGCTGATGATGCCCACGATGCGCCCGTCGCGGACGACCGGTAGGCAGCCCAGGCGCTGCTTGCGCAGGTGCATCGCCGCGGCCCGCAGGTCCGTACTCTCGGTCACGGTCTGCACGGGCGTAGTCATGACCGCAGACAGGGCGACGTAGGCCTCTTTGCCCGGTTCTTCGCCATGCAGAATGCGTGAGTCACTGGCCGCCAGCACGTCCCGGTGCGAGACGATGCCGATCACTGCTTCGTCACTGCTGACCACGGGAACATGGCGGATATGGTGCTCACGCATGATCTGGGCGGCATCGAGCAGCGTGTTGTCAGGCCCCAGGGTGTATGGCTCGCGGGTCATGATGTCTTCGACGCTGAGCATGGGATTCCCTCTTTATTTGGTTGCCGGTAAAGCTCGACGGTAAAGAAGCAATGCCGGCGCCTCATTGATCCGGGTCAACGAACCAGCGTTGTTCCGTGGACGGGGGAACTGTCAGCCCAGGTGCCGACCCAGACAACAGCCCAGCGCCGTCTCGACACGCAGACTGCGGGGACCCAGACTGACGGGCGTGGCGCCCGCGGTGGCAATGAGCTCCCGCTCAAAGGGTATAAAGCCACCTTCGGGGCCGATGACCACCGTGCTCGCCTCATCGCCGATCGCCGGGTAGGGCTGCGTCGCGCGGTGGTCCGCCAGCAGCGCGCGGCGCTCCCGACAAAGTCCGGGCAGTACGTCTTCGGCAAAGGGGCGGAAGCGACGGTGCAGGGTCAGTGCCGGCAGGACCGTGTCCATGCCCTGCTCAAGACCGGCAATAAAGGCCTCATGGCAGTTCGCGTCGTTCAGGAGCGGGCTCTGCCAGTAGCTTTTTTCGACCCGATAGCTGTGGATCAGATGGAGCTCTTTGACCCCGGTTTCTGCCACGGTGCGCAGGATCCGGCGCAGCATTTTCGGGCGCGGCAGCGCCAGTACGACGGTCAGAGGCAGCGGAGCGGGTGGGAGCGTACCGAGTTCAACGCTCAGCCTGGCTTCGTCTTCGCTGATCTGGCGCACCGTTGCGGTACCCGTAGGGCCGTTGATTTCGCCCACGCGAATCGTATCGCCCGGATTGCTGTGCAGGATTTCACGCAGGTGGCGCAGGCGGTGGTCACGCAGGACCAGCGTCGCGTCAACGAGCTCCGCAGGGGTGAACAGCAGCAGGTTCACCGGGAGCTATTCGATCCAGAGGTCGTAGTCATCGGCGCCGGACACGGTGCCGCGAACCCAGTCGCCGGGGGACAGGTCCGTCGCACCCGGCATGTGCACCACGCCATCGATCTCTGGTGCGTCGGCGCTGGAGCGGCCGGTGGCGCCTTCGTCGTCCACGTGGTCCACCAGGACCTCGATCTCGCGGCCGACGCGAGCCTGGAGCCGGGCCGCGCTGATCGCCTGCTGGCGCTCCATGAAGCGTGCGTAGCGTTCCTGCTTCACTTCTTCAGGCACGGGGTCCGACAGTTCATTGGCTGCGGCGCCGGCGACGGGTGAATAGGTGAAGCAGCCCACGCGGTCCAGCTGGGCTTCGTCCAGAAATTCCAGCAGCTCCTGGAACTGGGCCTCGGTCTCGCCGGGAAAGCCGACGATGAAGGTGCTGCGCAGCGTCAGGTCGGGACACTGGCGTCGCCAGTCGGCGATGCGCGAGAGCACTTTTTCGGCGGCCGCGGGTCGGCGCATGCGTTTCAGTACCTCAGTGGAGGCATGCTGGAACGGTATGTCGAGGTAGGGCAGGATGCGTCCCTCGGCCATC
>JAUIMF010000095.1 GCA_030433415.1 Gammaproteobacteria bacterium
TCATCCGGGTCGCGTCCCTTGTCGACGACAGACCTTTCCCCACGCTGTACTGGCTCATCGATCCACAGATCGCTCTCAGGATAGATCGGGAGGAGGCGGGCGGTACCATCGCTCTCCTGCAGCAGCGCATCGACGAGGACCCACAGCTTCAGGCTGCGATGACGGAGGATCACCGTCGCCACATCGCGCTGCGCGAGGCCTTTTTGTATGACGATGAATGCGAGCTTCTACAGCAAACGGGTGCCTGGCCCGCACTTACGGAGCGTGGCATTGGCGGTATTGCCAATTTTTCGCGCATTCGCTGCCTGCACACCTGGTACGGCGCGCACCTGGTGATCCCCAATACGGTTGGGCGTCTATTGGATGCGCACTGGGCGAGTTCTGCGGATGCTAGGGCAGTTGTCCCTGAATGAAGCCGCGTACGTCCTTAAGGAACGCCAGTCGCGCATCCTCATTCAAATACATCATGTGACCGCCACCGTAGTAGCGATAGTCGATGCGTCCTTTGGGAATGTTGTATCGATTCAGGGTGTACTCCGCGTCAAAAAACGGCGTGACCAAGTCGTAATAGCCCGACGCGACAAGGACCTTAAGGGAGGGGTTTACTTCCAGCGCCGTCACCAGCGCAGGAGTCGTGTCGACCCAGAAGGGTTCCCAGCTCGCCTCGCGGCCTTCGGGGTTCCAGTTCCACGCATCACTGAGTTCCGGGTCCGCAGGTGCCAGATAGGCCCGGTTCCAGGTGACCTTCAGGTCGTCGCGCAGATAGCTCAGCAACGCCGCCTTGTAGGCGCCGGAAATCGCATGGCTCGATGCATCGCCCGAT
This sequence comes from Gammaproteobacteria bacterium, assembly GCA_030433415.1. Taxonomy (GTDB): domain Bacteria; phylum Pseudomonadota; class Gammaproteobacteria; order Pseudomonadales; family Halieaceae; genus Congregibacter. Next base: position 824 of record JAUIMF010000095.1, read on the forward strand.
ACGCTCGCGGGCAGGTCATCTGCCGGATCCATCACATAACGGGCATCGTTGCGACCAATGGCTTTGCCCTCACTTCGCAGCAGTTCCTTGGCGAAGCGGAAGCCGCTCACGCGCAAGTTCGCACGCTCCACGTACTCCGGCGACAGGCCAGTGAAACGAACCAGGCCATCGCGCACGCGGTTACGGTCCTCGCTTGACAGTGTGTTGCCACGCCAGAGTGCCGGGAGCAGCTCGTCCGTCGCAAAGTCCCGGGCCTGCTGCACCCATTCTTCGAGGCTCAGGCCACCCGTGTCCACGCGACCATGGTAGTGCGCCGTAGCGGCCATGGTAGGCAGGTAGGTGACATGGGAGATCAGATTGTTCGGGATGTACGGCGAGGACCCCGCATAGTTGAGTGCCTGCGAGACGAAGATGAGCCCGTTTAGTGAGGTCATGTACTCATCCTCAAGGAGTTCGGCGACGGCGGCGGCGCGGGTCGTACCGAAGCTTTCCCCCAGCAGAAAGCGAGGTGAATTCCAGCGTCCATGCTCAGTAAGCCACTGCCGTATGAAGCTCGCCATGGACTCCGCGTCTTCCGTCAGCCCCCAGAACTCCTTGCCTTCATGTTCCCCCAGGGCCCGGGAGAAGCCCGTGCCGACGGGGTCGACGAACACGAGGTCCGTCACGTCCAGGATTGTCTCGGGCGCGTCGATCACGGGGTAGGGCGGCGGTCCCGCGTGCTCCGCATCACTGGGTACGACCACCCGTTTCGGACCGAGGCTGCCCATATGCAGCCATAGCGATGCAGACCCCGGGCCGCCGTTCCACACGAAGGTCACGGGACGCGGTTTATCGCTGTCGACAATGTAATCAAAGCTGAAGATCGATGCCGTGGCTTCACCGGCACCATCGCGCAGGTAGGTCTCGCCGGCGCGGGCGCGGTAGGCCAGGGTCCTGCCGTTGAAGGTTGCCCGGTGCTGTGTCTCGAAGGCGGTGGCCTCGGGGATAACTGCAGGTGTTTTTTCTTCGTCGTCCGTCGCCGTGACGGGCAAAGAGGCTATCAGTGCGAGGAGTACGACGCAGGAGCGAGACGCTGAAACAAGAAGCGCTGATGCAAAGCGGGGCATGGCGAATTACCTGAGAATAAAAGAAGACGAGCATAGCAGTGCCGTCTGTAAAACACAGGTGCTATGCTCGGTTCCCGCCTACGGGTTTGCCCACAGCACAGGTACTGGGAATGTCGGAACCATTCTGGGAGCGTCTGACGCTGCAACAGATGAATCGCGATCAGTGGGAGTCCCTGTGCGACGGCTGCGGTCGATGCTGCCTGCACAAGCTTGAAGACGAAGATACGGGCGTGGTGTATTACACCGGCGTCGCCTGTCGCCTGCTCGATGGCCACAGCTGCCAGTGCAGTCGCTATGGCGAGCGAGCCAAGCTCGTACCGGACTGTCTGGTCCTCGATCAGTATGAGCTCGATGCGCTGCGCTGGTTGCCTGATACCTGTGCCTATAGGCGTCTGGCGGACGGACGTGGTCTCGCGTCCTGGCACCCCCTGGTCAGTGGTGATCCGCAAAGTGTGCATCGGGCCGGTATTTCCGTGCGCGGACGCACGGTAAACGAGGAGTCGGTGCACGAGGACGAATTTGAAGACCAGGTGATCGACTGGATCGCGCCCACGGGGCATGAGCTTATCGCCCGTGGCTAAGTCAATGTCACAGCCCGTGGCAAAGTCCGTTGCATGGATAGCCTCGTTACTGCTCTTTGTGGGTGGCTTTTATACGTCGCCGGGGCAGGCGGGCGACGCCGCTGTGGCGTCTCCGGAGCCCCTGGCCACGGCGGTTGCCGTGGAGGTGCTCGAGCGCGGGGGCAACGCCGTTGATGCCGCGGTTGCCGTGGCATTCACGCTGGCGGTAACGCTGCCGGACGCCGGCAACATCGGGGGCGGGGGATTCATGACCCTGTCCATGAACGGTGCGACGGCGTTTCTCGATTACCGCGAAACCGCTCCGGCGGCGGCGCATCGCGACCTTTACCTCGATGCGAACGGCGACGTGATGTCCGAGGCGAGCCTCACGGGGCACCGGGCGGTGGGTACTCCCGGCACCGTCGCCGGTTTGTGGGCCGCCCACCAGCGCTACGGCAGCCTGCCCTGGGCATCACTGGTCGCGCCGGCCATCGCCCTTGCTCGTGATGGCTTTGATACCCCGGCATGGCTGGTGAGCTACGCCGAGGACATAAGGGAACGCTTCAGCGGCACAACCAACTTTGAGCGGTATTTCGGAGAGCTGCGGGCGGGGGAGCTATTCGCCCAGCCGGAGCTGGCGCGCACCCTCGAACACATCGCGAGCCACGGTCAGGATGGTTTCTATCGCGGTGCTGTTGCCGACGCCATCGTCGCCGAAATGGAACGGGGGGATGGCTTGATTACGGCCGAGGATCTGGCTGACTATAAACCGGTCTGGCGGCGGCCCCTGAGCGCTGCATGGCGTGACTACGAACTGGTGACTGCGCCACTCCCGAGTTCCGGTGGCTTTGCGATTATCCAGTTTCTGAAAATGCGGGATCTTCTGACCAGCGCGTTTGCAGGTCTGGCGCACAACTCTCCCCAATACCTGCATTTAAAGGCGGAGCTTGAGAAGCGAATATTTGCGGACCGCGCCCGCTATCTGGGGGATCCCGATTTTGTCGATGTGCCGCTACGATCGCTGCTGACTGAGAACTATCTTCGCGAGCGTATTGCCACAGTAAATCCAATCGAGCCCTCGATCACGGAATCGGTGCGGGGCGGTCTTGAGCCTCGTCACACCACGCATTTTTCGATCCTCGATTTTGACGGCAATGCGGTGTCCAACACCTACACACTCAATACGGATTTTGGCTCTGGTGTTGTGGTGACCGGTGCGGGCTTTCTGCTGAACAACGAGATGGACGATTTTTCCGCCGCGCCGGGGCAGCCGAATTACTATGGCGTGGTGGGCGACGAAGCGAACGCCATAGCGCCAAACAAGCGCATGCTCTCTTCAATGGCGCCCACAATTCTGCGGCGTGATGGCAAGGTCGCGATGGTTGTCGGCGCCATGGGAGGATCGACGATCTTCACCACGGTCTACCAGGTCATTGTGAATCTCGAGGACTACGCCATGGATCCCCGGGATGCCCTCGCCGCGACGCGGGTGCATCACCAGCTCTACCCGGTGAACACCATCACCTATTCGCCGACCACGCCCCTGCCCGAGGCTACCGTTGCTGCGCTGCAGGAACGCGGCTACGTGGTGATACCCCACGACTGGGAATTCGGCAATGTGCAGCTGATTACCGTGGACGCCGAGGGTACGGTGCGGGCGGCGTCAGATCACCGCTTTCAGGGCAGGGCGAGCGTGCTTGCGCGCTAGTCCTCGGCCTGCGGCACCGCCTGAGCTGCCCCGTAGCGTTCAAACCACGCGAGAATGTTGGCGATCTTGTCGATGAGCTGACTTGGGCGGCGCGCAATAAAGTGAGACGCCCCGGGCAGCTCCACCAGTAGCGTATCGACCTTGCGGTATCTGAGTGCGTGGTAGAGCTGCTTGGCCTGCGAGGGTGGTGTGCGCAGGTCCTCCAACCCCACCATAACCAGCGTGGGTGTGTTCACGTTGCCGACCAGAGAAATCGGTGAAAAACGCAGGTAGTCGTCGGGATTGGTCCATGGCGTGCCCGGGTAGCGATCATGGTAGTAGCGAAACCAGTTGTCGGCATTCAGGGTTTTGCTATACCAGTTCATGACGGGTTTGATCACGGCAGCGGCGCGAAAACGATCTGATTTGCCGATGATCCAGGCGGTCATGATGCCGCCGGCAGAACCGCCCGTAACGTAGAGCTGCTGTGGGTCGACAAATCCCTCGGCGATGACCGCGTCCACGCCATCCATCACGTCGTTGTAATCTTCACCGGGGTAATTGTGGTAGAGCGTATTGGCGAAGGCTTCGCCATAGCTCGTGCTGCCCCGGGCGTTGGGGTAGAACACGACATAGCCGGCCGCGGCGTAGAGCTGCATCTCGGGAGAGAAGCGCTCGCCGTAGTTCAGGATCGGTCCCCCATGGTTTTCGACGAGCAACGGGTATTTTTGCTTCGGGTCAAAACCCGGTGGTGTGACGATCCAGCCCTGGATGTCCAGCCCATCGACGCTGCTCTTCCACCAGATCTCGCGAGTGGCGCCAAGGGCGCGGTGGTCCAGTAAATCGCTGTTGAGGGAAGTGAGGCGGCGCACCGTCTTGCCTGTTACCAGCGCCAGGTCCGCCGGAAACTCCGGCCGCGTATGGGTGTAGACGAGCCTCCGATCGTTGCTCACGCTGAATGAGCCGCTGCTGTAGGGGCGTCCGATGCTGGTGCCTCCAACATCGTCGGCGACGTCTCGCATCTGATCGGTGAGGCTGACGTAACCTATCCGGGTACGTCCATGGTGATCGTATTGAAAATACAGTCCCTGGCTGTCTGCGCTCCACTGGATCGCTGACACGCTGCGGTCCAGGTTGCCCAACAGCTCGCGAACGTCACTGCCATCGGGGCGGGCGATGCGCAATCGTCGAACCTGCCAGGCCTGGTGCTTGTCTGCAAAACCCAGCCACGCGAGATGGCGGCCATCGGGAGACATCGCGGGGCTCTCGTCGGGGCCGCTGGTGTGGGTAATATCCCGCACGTCGCCGGTGCCCAGATCAAAGGCGTACAACTCGCTGTTGCGATAGTCGTGCTCCCAGTCATCGGAACGATTGCCCGTGACGTACACGGTTTTGCCATCAGCGCCCCAGGCGGGTTCGCGATGGTGATAGTTGCCACGGCTCACCTGGCGGGCGGTGCCGCCGTCGGCGGGCACCACAAATACATGGCTGAAGCCGGGTTTGATATAGCCGCTGCCATCGCGCTCGTGATAGAGCCGATCGGTAAAGCGCGGCGTCTCGGCCCATTCGGCGCCCTCGGGGGCGGTTGGTCGGGTGGCGAGACTGGGGCCCTCGCTGTCGACGGTCATGGCAAAGGCAAGGGCCTGCCCGTCGGGGCGCCAGCGAAGCGCTGAGGGTGCGGCAGGCAGTCGCGTGAGGCGGGCTTCGCGGGCACCGTCCAGCCAATGAAGATAGATTTCGCTGCCCTCGCTGTCGCTGGTCTTGCGCACATACGCGATGCGAGCGCTGTCAGGGGACCAGCGCGGTTCCGATTCGTCGCCCTCGAAGGTGCTGAGTTTGCGCTGTACGCCCGATGTTGTATCCACCAGCCAAAGATTGCCCCGACGTCCGTCTGCCATGATGTCGAAACCCATACGCCGGTACACCACAAAACGGCCGTCGGGTGAAATCTGTGGATCTTCGGCCCACTCGATGTCGAAGATGTCCAGATAGGAGAACACCGGATTCCCGGCCTGGCTGGTTATGGCCTGGAGCGACAGAACAAGCAGAGCAGTGGTGAACAGGCGATGAAACGGTGTGCTATGCATGGTGTTTTTCCAACTTAATGCGGGCTTGCAGCGATGCTATAGTGCGCGCCCCCGTAAATCCATGACGATGCTTTCCATGCCTTCCGTAACTGATGACCTGAGAATTCAGAAGACCAATGAACTGATTTCTCCCGAATCCCTGGTAGATGATATTCCCCTCAGCGATGCTGCCGCTGCTACCGTCGCCGGGACCCGTCAGGGTATTGCGTCCATTCTGCGCGGAGAGGATGACCGTCTGTTGCTGGTGGTGGGGCCCTGTTCGATTCACGATCCTGCGGCTGCTCGGGAGTACGGTGAGCTTCTCAAGGCCGAAGCGGCCCGGTACGCCGACGATCTGCTGATCGTGATGCGGGTCTACTTCGAAAAGCCCCGCACCACCGTGGGCTGGAAAGGCCTGATCAATGATCCCGATCTCAACGATACCTTCCAGATCAACAAGGGTCTGCACCTGGCCCGGCAACTGCTGGTGGACCTCAATGACATGGGGCTTCCTGCGGGCACGGAGTATCTGGACCTGATCTCACCGCAGTACATCGCAGATCTCATAGCCTGGGGCGCCATCGGTGCCCGCACCACCGAGAGCCAGACGCACCGGGAACTCGCTTCTGGCCTGTCCTGCCCCGTGGGATTCAAGAACGCTACGGACGGCGATATTCAGGTGGCCATCGACGCCATTGGCTCGGCCTCGAAGCCCCATCATTTTCTGTCCGTGACCAAGCAGGGGCACTCCGCGATTTTTCAGACCGCGGGTAACGAGGATTGCCACGTGATTCTGCGCGGCGGCCATCATCCCAACTACGACATGTTCAGCGTTGACGATGCCAGCGCCATGCTCAGCAAGGCGGGTCTCGCTGCGCGTATCATGATCGACGCCAGCCATGCCAATAGCCGCAAGATTCCCGCTCGTCAATGCGATGTTGCCCGGGATATCGCCAGTCAGGTGGCGCGGGGAAGCCGTGCGATCTTTGGCGCCATGCTCGAGAGCAACCTGGTTGGGGGCCGTCAAAACGTGCAGCCAGGTCAGCCGCTCGTGTACGGGCAGAGCATTACCGATCCCTGCATCGACTGGTCGTCCACCACGGCGCTGCTTGGCGAGTTTGCGGCTGCGGTACAGCAGCGACGCGCCGGGGGCTGACGGATACTCGCAACGCCTGTGGTAGCCTCGGCGCTTGATCGAAGAGTCAACCCGGAGGCATTGAAGGCATGAATTCGCCTTCTTCGCTACTCAGTCTTGCCATAGTGTATGTCTGCGCCTTGTTTGCGGTGGCGTGGTACGTGGATCGGCGCAGCGACACGAGCAGCGCCCGTCGTTCGCCGCGATGGCGTGGGGCGATCTACGCGCTGTCGCTCGCGGTGTACTGCAGTTCCTGGACATTCTACGGTGCGGTGGGCAGTGCCACCGCATCACCGTGGAGCCATGCGCCGATCTATCTCGGTCCCATTCTGGTGTTTGTGTTTGCCTGGCCGTTGCTGCGACGTCTCATGCGTCTGGGAACACGCCATCGCGTAACCTCCATTGCCGACTACCTTGGCGCTCGCTTCGGTAAACGGCAGCTGTTATCGATCCTGGTTACCGCCGTGGCCACCGCTGCTGTGTTGCCGTATATCGCGCTCCAGTTTCGTGCCCTGACCCAGGCCTGGTCCATTATTGCCAGTCAGGATTCGGCGTCGGTTTCTCCCGAGGGATCGGGGCTCACCGTAGCCATTATTCTGGCGCTGTTTACGATTCTGTTTGGTGCCCGGCGTATGGATGGCCGTGAGCGCCACCAGGGCATGATGAGCGCTGTCGCCCTCGAGTCCCTGGTCAAGTTCCTGGCGTTTCTCTGCGTGGCGATTCTGGCGTTACTTTACCTTCGTCGCCCCGAAGTCGCCGAGGCGGTGGATTGGTCCACGCAATCTCTGGCGCGTGTGGACCTGTCGGCGGATTTTTTTGCGCGCACGCTGATCAGTGCCTTCGCAATCCTGTGCCTGCCGAGGCAGTTCCACGTGATGGTGGTAGAAGCCCAGGAGAAGACTCACTCACGGTTTGCGCGTTGGGTGTTTCCCGCGTATCTGGGTCTGTTCATGGTGCTGGTGGTGCCTGTAAGTCTTGCCGGCAGTCATCTGGCCGCGGCCCTGGGTGGTGCGGTGGCGACTCCTGATACTTACGTGCAGTGGTTGCCGGGTGCGCTGAATAAGCCCTGGGTGTCGCTGGTCGCCTTCGTGGGCGGAATTTCGGCGGCCACCGGCATGGTCATCGTCGCGACGGTCAGTCTGGCCATCATGCTGACCAACGAGGTGGCGGTGCCGGTGATGATTCGACGGCAGGCTCAGGCTGGCACCGCACTGCTGGCGCTGGGGAACAATCTGCGTCGAGTCCGGCAGGTTACGATTGTGCTGATTCTTGTCGCCGCGTGGATCGTATCGCGACAATTACAGGGTATTCCCTGGCTATCAGAAATTGGCTTCATGTCATTCCTTGCCGCGGCACAGCTCGCTCCCGGGCTGCTTGCGGGTTTGTACTGGCGACGCTGCCACGGCCTCGCGGTGACTGCGGGATTGGTGGCGGGATTGCTGCTGTGGTTCTATTGCCTGGTATTACCGGCGGTGCTTGATCCCGGTACGTCATTGCTCCGCGAGGGGCTGTTCGGGTTGCAGTTTCTGCGGCCCCAGGCCCTTGGCGGCTGGGAAGGCCCGGGGCCGCTCAGCTATGCGGCAATATTGAGCCTGGGCATTAACTCAGCACTTATGGCCGGTCTGTCATGGGTTCTGCGCCCCTCGACTGCCGACATGCGTCAGGCATCGGTATTCATGGATCTCCCTTCCCGGCGGGCGGGGGAGGGCGGTGATGACTTTGACCTGTCTCCCGTGCGCGCCGGCCAGCTTCGCGCGCTGCTGCCACCGTTTCTCGATGATGCCCGCCTGCAGCAGCTCTGGCGTTCCTTTGAAGCGCGTTACCAGCAGCGCCTGCTTCCTGCAGACCGTATGCCCCTGTTTGCAGTACGTGAAGTCGAATCTACCCTGGCTGGCGTGATTGGTGCCGCATCGGCCAGTCGTGTGATGACCGAACTGACTGAGTCGCGGCAGCTCGATTTCGCCGATCTGGCTTCTCTGGTGTCCGATGCGGGTCGTCAGCAGACATTCAACCGGGAACTGCTGGAGTCCACGGTCGAATCGATGCTCCAGGGTGTTTCTGTCGTCGACGAGGAACTGCGTCTGGTGGCCTGGAATACCCGCTACGAACAGATGTTCAACTACCCCGAGCGCTTTCTGTATATCGGTATGCCGATTGCCCGCCTGTATCGCTTTAACGCCGAGCGCGGTGTGATGGGTGTGAACGAGCAGGACATCGACGCGGAAGTTGAGAAGCGATTGAACTGGCTGCGCAAGGGGCACCCTCATCGACTGGAACGTCGCCTGCCCGATGGACGCGTAATCGACATTCATGGTGTGCCCCTGGGCAGCGGCGGCTTTGTTACCACCTATGTCGATATTACGGATTACCGCGACATGGTGACCGAGCTCGAAGAGGCGCGCCTTGAGCTCGAAGACAAGGTGGCCAGTGGCAAGAGCAGTCTGGCCGAAACCAATGCCGAACTTCGGCGCGAGAATCGCCTGCGTGCCGAGGCCGAAAGCAAGCTGCGCGAGGCCAATCTGTCGAAGTCCCGGTTTATGTCAGCGACCAGCCACGACCTGCTGCAGCCGATCAATGCGGCTCGCCTGTTTGTCGCTGCACTGCGGCCGCGGTTGGGAGGGCAGGATGAGGTGGCCCAGACGGTAGCGAAAATCGACCAGTCCCTGGGGCGCGCCGAACAGCTTATTGCGGAATTGCGCGAAGTAGCCCGCCTCGATTCAGGCGCGCAGCAGCCGAAGCTCGAGCCGGTAGCGGTCGATGCGTTACTACGAGAACTCTATGCTGAATTTGCTCCCCAGGCCGGTAGCCGGGGTCTCGAACTTCGGTTGCGAAGCTCTTCGCTGTGGATGACCACGGATCGCACGCTGCTGTACCGCACAATGCAGAACATTGTGAGCAATGCCATCAAGTATGCACGCAAGGGTAAGGTACTCATCGGTGCCCGGCGCCGCGCAGGAATGGTGGAGCTGCAAGTACTCGATCAGGGGCCGGGTATCGCACAGGAAGATCAGTCGCGGGTGTTCGCCGAGTTCGAGCGTGTCGAATCTTCGTCCCACGACGAAGAGGGTCTGGGACTGGGCCTTGCCATTGTCTCGCGTTACGCACGCTTGCTTGAGATACCCCTGCAACTGCGCTCCGAGCCGGGACGGGGGTGCCTGTTCTCGTTGCGTGTTCCCCTCGCCAGTCAGCGTACGGTGATTGCTGATGTACCGACCGCGGCCTCACAGGCCGGGCGTCTTAGGCAGGTAAGGGTGCTGTGCATCGACAATGATGCGAGGGTGCGCGAAGCCCTGGCGGCGATTCTCGAAGCCGAGGGTAGTCAGGTTGAAGTGGTTGCTGAACGTGACGGTCTGCGCCGGGAGCTGACACGTTTTCGCCCCCATGTCGTGGTGGCGGACTATCATCTTGATGCGGGCGATAATGGCATTGCGGCACTGACCTGGGCCTTCGGTGCCGGGGCCCGCGTTCCCTGCATTATCGTCAGCGCCGATGATGGTGAGCATGTGCGGCAGGCTGCAAAAGCCGAAGGGTTTCGCTCGCTGCCCAAGCCGGTCAATCCTGCACGCCTGACGGCACTGATTCATGCGCTGGTCAGCGACGCTGATGGCGGCGCGGGTTTCAGGGGGCGCGCTGCAGTTCCTCCAGGGGCGTGACCGTCAGATTGCCGATTGCCAGCACCGCCTGGGTACGTGATTGAACACCCAGTTTGCGAAAAATCTCGGTCATGTGCGCTTTGATCGTTGCCTCTTTCACGTTCAGCTCATAGGCAATCTGCTTGTTCAGCAGACCCTCGACCAGCATGGAAGTGACGCGAAACTGCTGCGGCGTGAGGCTGGCCAGGGCCTCGGCAACGTCCAGGGCCTGCAGGCTGGCGCCCTGATCGCCCGCCGCCAGACCCGGGTGTAATCCGCGCTCTCCAGCCAGCACGCGCTGCAGGCAGTCGCCAATGGCGTCGGTGGGGGACGACTTCGACAAAAAGGCTGCTGCTCCGTGATCGATGGCGCGGCGTACCGTATCGGGATGCGTGTTGGCGCTGATGACGACGACCGGCTTGTCCGGGTAGTTGCCGACGAACCAGCTCAGGGCTGAAAACCCCGTTGCGCCCGGCATGTGCAGGTCAAGGAGCAGGATATCGGGTGCACCCTCATGCTCCACCAGGTCATGGAGCGAGGCCACATTGTCGGCGTGACTGACCTCTGCGCGAAGGGGGTCGCCTCCTATCAGCTGCGATAGCGCCTCGCGAAACAGCGGATGATCGTCTGCAATCACACACTTCATGTGTGGTGAACTCTCCCCGGATAGTTCTTATGTTCTGCGGCCATTGTGCGCGAATCTGTGCTGAAGTAAAGGGACCGTTATGGCGTAAAAACAGCATCAGAGGGGTGGTTTTTATCCGACTTTGGTCAAAGGTAGGCACCAAAATTGACCAAGGTCTAATGTCCCAAACCGTGTCCTGGCGACTACAAAGCTCGGTCCGTACTGGAGACATCCTTTACATCTTGTACCGGGTACATGGTTTACAGTTTCGGTACGAACGGATTTGGGCCGGGCTCGACCCGGCCAACCTCCTCATCAAAGAATCCTAAATCATAA
>JAUIMF010000160.1 GCA_030433415.1 Gammaproteobacteria bacterium
TAGAGCTCTTCTCCCGTGGCACCGGCTTTCGGTGGTGGCTCGTCACTGCAGGCAGCAAGGCACAGCACCGTGATCAATGTGACAAAGCTGCGGGTGTTGGCTGCCAATGCGATGCTCCCGGCGAATCCACCTGCCCGGATTATGGCATTTTCCCGTCAGAATGTTCGTTGTCGCTCTCCGCCTGATTGACGGGCGATTTGTCGGAGGATTTGTCGAGAAGATCGTCGATTGGATTCTCGAGTGGATCGTCGCCTTTGGTACTTTGCAGATCCTGCGCTTCGATAATCGCTGGTGGCTCCGGCACGGGCGCGATGTCGCCCTCGGCATCCTCCGGCGCCCGCGGGTCGAGATCGAAGCTCGTCGGTGCCATCTCGGAAGCCGCCGCCGAGAAGGGCACCACATCGTCAACGGGTGCCCGATGTCCGCGTGCGAGGAGCACGGAGATCGCCGTAAGTGCAGCGAGACCGGCGCAGCCAAAGAACAACCACGATGGCGCGCCGACCTGCATCAACTGGCCCAGGGCAAGCGGCGCCAGGACCGCGCCTGCTGCGTTGAGCAGCAATACGGTGGAGCCGATCTCAACGAATTCGTGGCGCAGTGATGCATCCGCTGCTGAGGCCAGTGCCATGGCATAGATCGGCATGGTCGTTGCGCCGAAGAAGAAGATCGCAAGCAATGCCAGTTCCGAGGTGGGGGCCAGGGCCACTGCGGCACTGCTGACAGCAGCGAGCAGGGCGAGAAGCAGCAGAACGTTTTTGCGACCGATGCGGTCCGACAGCCAGCCAAACGGATACTGGCAAAGGGCGCCGCCGAGAATCGCTGCGGTCATGAACAGGGTGGTTTCAGATACGCTGTTTAAGGTCTGGCGCGCGAAAATCGGTCCCAGGGACCAAAAGGCGCCGGTCACCGCGCCGGAGCATAGCGCGCCGATCACCGCCGTCGGGGAGCGCGATATCAGCAGGCGGATGCGTGTTCGGGTGGACTCCACGGGTGCCGGTGCCAGGGTGCGGGTCATGCATACCGGAATCATCGAAATGGCGATGATCGCCGCGAGCAGGGTGAAAGGCGTGGGCGCGGTAAGTTCGGTGACGGCGATAATTTGCTGGCCGCCCGCCATGGCGATCAGTACCAGAAACGTATAGATGGACAGAATCTGGCCACGATTGGACTCATCGGTCTGGTCGTTCAGCCAGCTCTCGATGACGCTGTACAGCCCACAGATGAAGATGCCGGTACCCAGGCGCAACAGTGCCCACAGCCAGAAGGCGTCCAGCATGCTAAGCACCAGTAGCGTGCTGCACATGGCGCTGGCTAACACGGCGAAGCTGCGGATATGACCCACCCGGGCGATAAGCCGAGGCACGGTCATGCAACCCACGATAAAGCCCAGAAAGTACGCAGAGCCACCGATGGCGATCTGCAAGTCCGAATGCCCAATCAGCGACGCCCGAAGGGGCAGTAGCGTGAGCTGCATCCCGTGACCCAGCAGCAGCAGCGCTACCGAAATCAGCAGGGAGGTCAGAGTGACTAGTGAGGCCATGGTGCGAAGGAAAAAGCTGTCAGCGTTGAGTGTGTGACCGTAGTGTACGGGAACGCGGCTTCGTTGATCAGGATCAATATAAGCCGCGGCCAGTAACGTAGACTGGCCTGCATAAAAACAATCTTGACTGATTTTATGTTGCGCCTAGACTGTCTAAGCCGTAGAGGCCCCCTGCGTAGCGGGCTCTCGCGTTCGATAACCATAACGACAGTTGGGCATTACCCTATGAAAAGCACTCTGCGCCCTGTGTGGCGATCCATTCTGGCTACAGCGCTGCTCCTGGCGAGCGGTGTCGGCTTTGCGTCACCCCTGGAAACCACCAGCGCGGGGGTCGAAAACGAAGACGGTGAGAAGCTTTACTGGAACTTCTGCGCCCGTTGCCACGAAGCCGGTGTGCCGAAAGCCCCCACGCGCAATATGCTCGCCTTTATGGCGCCGGCGTCCATGCTGTTGACCCTCGAAGAGGGCCTGATGCAGGAGCAGGCATCGCCACTGAGCACGCCGCAAAAGACCGCCATCGTCGAGTTCCTCACCGGCCGCAAGCCCTCGGAACAGGCCAATATTGATCTGCCGTACTGCGCCGCAGACCGCGCCGGCGTGGACCGTGCCGCGCCTCCGCCGTATCGCGGCTGGGGTTTTGCCGACGATAACCGTCGTGAAGTC
>JAUIMF010000161.1 GCA_030433415.1 Gammaproteobacteria bacterium
GCTGCTCATTGTCGCGCCCACTGGTCTCCTGAAGACCTGGGAAAAGGAGGCGGACACGCACCTCGTTACCCCGGGCCTCGGCCGCTTGCTGCGTGCCTACGGCAGCGGCCTGCGCGAACTGTCGGGATTGGGTTCCAGGCAGCGCCTGCAGCGGGTGAAAGACCACGACTGGGTGATGACCACCTACGAGACACTGAGAGATCGCATCGAAGTGTTTCTCCCTGTGGATTGGGGGGCGCTGGTGTTCGACGAGGCCCAGAAAGCTAAGAACCCGGGTAGCCGACTTACGGAGATGGCTAAGTCGCTACAAGCGGATTTCACGATCACCCTCACCGGAACTCCAGTGGAGAACCGGCTGACGGATCTCTGGTCGATTGTCGATCTCTGTCGTCCCGGTTTTCTCGGTGCCTTGAGCCAGTTCCGCACGGAGTACGAGGGGCGGTCGGCCCAGGATGTCGAGCTGGACAAGTCGCAACGACTCAAAGACCGGCTGGAAAGCGAAGGTGCGCCGCCGCTGCTTCTCCGACGGATGAAGGAAGACCACCTGGATGGCTTACCAGAGAAGAAAATTCACCGCTACGAAAGGCTCATGGGGCAGGAGCAAGCCAGCGCTTACTCGGCAGTGATTTCCGAAGCGCGTGGAGCCTCGGGCAGGAAGGGATCGATTCTCGAAGCGTTGCATAAGCTGCGCATGGTTTCTCTGCTCGGCCATGGTGTCAAAAGTGGCGGGCTTACAGATGAAGTGGTGAAGAGCTCAGCGCGCTTGTCTGCAATGTTCTCGATTCTGGACGAAGTGAGAGCGCGACAGGAAAAGGCGCTGATCTTTGTGGAGTACTTGGACGTGCAGGATGCGCTGAGCGCGTATCTGGCGGAACATTTCTCGCTGGACGTCTTGCCGCCGAGAATCAACGGCAAAGTTGCTGGGCCGATACGACAGCGTCATGTCGACGCGTTCCAGGCGCTGCCCGAAAAGCAGTTCGCCGTGATGATCCTATCCCCTCGCGCAGGTGGCGTGGGCCTCACGTTGACAGCGGCAAACCATGTGATTCACCTGTCGCGTTGGTGGAACCCCGCAGTGGAGGATCAGTGTACGGATCGTATCTACCGAATCGGGCAGAACCGTTCGGTAAACGTGCACTATCCGTTGGCGATTCATCCGGAGCACGACCGCGGCAGCTTCGATCTCAATTTGGATCGACTGCTGGAGCGCAAGCGCGAACTTAGCTCCAGTGTTCTGGCACCCCCGGACGTCTCTGAGGCGGAGCTGCTGGGTTTGCTAGACGACTCTACACAGTGAGCACCCACGCGGCGCACGGCGTACAGAGCGTGGCCGGTGGCCTACACCACAGGCGGAACCACCATCAGTGCTTGTTATCGGCCTATAAATTGAGTCGTGAGCGAGATTCGCTTGTTGGGCTGGGACAGCGATTCCCCTCTTTACATAGGGAAAGCCGGCAAGCCCGGGCCACAGAGGTTTGTTCAGGAGCAAATCAACGATGAGGAGCATCAAGCTAGAAGTTCGCGTCTGGTATGACGAGAAGACCGGCCATATAAAGCTGGCTGGGCCAGGCATCACGGCGTCGACTATCAGCAATGACCCAACGAGTAGAAGGTATCACCCGAACCTATTCAGGAAGCTAGGCCGATGTCTGAAAGATCGTGGTATGCCTTCACCATAGGAACGTCGCCGGTATTTGCAAAACTCGTAGCAGGAAGAACACACAGTGGCCAAAGCAGAAGTGACCGTCCAAGAACTTGTGGAAATGATCGAGCGGGAGAATTGCACTTACCGGAAATGCAGCGTAGGTATTTATTGCGGTCCACGAGAGTGCGTGATCGAATAAACTCGCTTCATCGTGCCAAACTATCGGGCGCAATCTTGCAGTACCCATTGGCGATTCATCCAGAGCACGACTGCGGGAGCTTCGACTTGAACCTGGATCGCTTGCTGGGGCGGAAGCGAGAACTCAGTGCCAGCGTGCTTGCACTGCCAGAAGTATCGGATGCGGAGCTGACGAACCTGCTCTATGTGTAATAGTCGCGACCCGATCTGACAGTTACCGATTTTGACGTCGATGCGTTTGTCAGATCAGTTTAGATTACTGACCTTTTCCTCCCACACACTCCGCCCATCGAGCAAAGTCTGTAGTGGAGTCCGTCCGCAGCACATCTTACCCTGATGCGCTCGCTC
>JAUIMF010000096.1 GCA_030433415.1 Gammaproteobacteria bacterium
ACTCGGTCAGGCAGGCAATGCCCCGAACGTTGCTGTAGTGGTTGGCGGCGTAGATCGCCGACATGGCGATGGTCTCTTGCGCGGTGGAGAACTGCCGGTCGAGGCGGTAGCGTGAGGTGCGCGCCACGGGATGGCGCTCGGCACCCAGTGCGGCATCGGCCATGGCATTGACCACCTCGACCGGGTATTTGCCGACGGCGGTTTCTGCCGACAGCATCACGGCATCGGTTCCATCGAGCACCGCGTTGGCCACGTCAAAGACTTCGGCGCGGGTGGGCATGGAACTGCTGATCATGGATTCCATCATCTGCGTTGCCGTGATCACCAGGCGATCGCTGCGCCGGGCCCGTGCGATCAGTTCCTTCTGGATGCCGATCAGCTCGGCGTCCCCGACCTCTACGCCCAGGTCGCCCCGGGCGACCATCACGCCGTCCGATGCCTGCAGAATACCGTCGAGCACATCGTGGTCCGCCACGACTTCGGCGCGCTCGATCTTGGCGATGATCGCCGCGGTCAGGTCCTGTTGGCGCAGCAGTTGCCGGGCGTGTTCGATATCGGCCAGGCTCGATACAAACGAGACCGCCACGTAGTCCGGGTCGACGCGACCGAGGGAGGCGATATCTGCGAGATCTTTTTCGGTCAGCGCGGGCGCGGCGATGCCGCCGCCGAGCTTGTTGATGCCCTTGCGGGAGCTGAGGCGTCCGCCCACGGTCACGGTGCAGTCGACGGCGGCGGGTTCCACGTCATCGACCCGCAGGCGGATGCGTCCATCATCCAGCAGCAGAATGTCGCCGCTGCACAGGCTTTCGAGCATGGGCAGATACGAGAAGCTCACTCCGCGCTGGTTGCCCTTGTCGTCGTCGATGGTGCTGTCCAGGCGAAAGCGATCGCCGTCGCTGAGTTCCACAGAGCCGGAAGCGAAGCTGCTGATGCGAATTTTCGGGCCCTGCAGGTCCGCCAGAATGCCGACGTAGCATCCCTGCAGTTGAGCCTGCTTGCGAACGCGTTCGGCGACGGCGGCATGGGCATCGATGCTGCCGTGACTGAAGTTGAGTCTGAAGACGTTGACGCCGGCCTTGATCAGGCGGCCGATCGTGGTGGCGTCTTCGCTACCCGGGCCGATGGTGGCAACAATCTTGGTGCGGCGATTTACTCGTACAGTCACGTTGGTTTTGGCTCTTTCAGTCGTTGCAGGGCGCGGCGGGGGCTCGCGGGCATGCCCGCCACCACCAGATCCCAGGAATTGTCGATCATGCGTTCGATTTCGCCGCGGGGCACACTGCCATCAAGGTATACCGTGTTCCAGTGACGTTTGTTCATGTGGTAGCCCGGCACCACACCGGTGAAGATGTCCCGCAGCATCAGCGCCTCATCGGGGTCGCATTTGAGGTTCATGCTCGCCTGCCCCCGGGTGGTGCCCAGCGTGGCAAACATCTTGTCGCGCACCTTCATGACCGCGACATCGGGTCCGAAGGGATAGTCCTCCCACGCTTCGGGCTGCGAAAGAAGATAAGCGCGGGCGCCGTCGAGGTCCATGGATTCCTGTGCGTTGGTCGAAGTCGGGGCCGCTGACGACGCCCCCGCTGGTCACTCGGCGGGGGTGGCGTTCTGGAGTTGCTCGCGGAATGCGCGGCTCTGGTCCGGAAAGTCCGTAAAGATACCATCCACGCCCAGCTGTGCGAACAGCAGGTGGTGCAATGCGCTGAAACTTTCGATGCCTGGGGGCAGATCATCGGCGCGGGCGGTGTAGGGATGGATCGCCAGGCCGCGGGCGTGGGCGGCCTCAGCAAGGCCGGAACTGCTGATGCTCGCGCCTTTCACCCGGTACAGCTGCGGAATCCACGGGCCGATGCCATCGGCATAGGTGGCCACGGTGTCCAGACCGGCGCTGGTGCGCATGGCCTCATAATCCACACCACCGTCCTCGTGCCAGCTGTTTTCGCCGATGAGCTGGATCAGGGGCAGGGGGGTGCCCAGCTCGTCCCGCAGGTAGCGCAACGCATCGGGTTCAAAACTCTGTAGGAACACGTGATCGGTGGCCTGATCCCAGCCCGTGGCGCGCAGCACCTGCAACACGGCGGCGGGCAGGTCCAGGCCCTGGGCCTGGTGAAAGGCGCTGCCCTTCATTTCGATGTGCAGTCCCGCCTGGTGTTGCTGGGTCTGGTTGAGACCGGTGATCAGACGGATCTCTTCTTCCAGGGTGGGGATAGGCAGAAACCCCGGGTTCGCCGGGAAGCGGTGCGGGTAGACGGGCTCGCCGTCAGCGCCGCGCCGTTCGCCGGCGCGCAGGGTGCGCAGCTCCGCCAGCGTGAAGTCGATGGCGTAGAACCGACCGTCCTGCCGAGCGCGGCCGGGAAAACGCTCCGCAACGTCAGTGGTGGCATCCAGGTGGATGTCGTGCAGCACGATGGGCACGCCGTCGCGACTGAGCACCACATCCTGCTCGATGAAATCAGCGCCCTGGGCGTGCGCAAGGACCTTGGCCGGCAGCGTATGCTCCGGTAGGTAAGCGCTAGCGCCGCGGTGCGCAATGATCAGCGGGGACTGAGCCAGCACGGCCATCGCCTGCAAGGCCAGTACAGCGACCAGAACCCGCCGACGCACGCTCGGGCGTTATTTCTTGACCTGCATCTTGATGGACTTCTCGGTGGCGTCACCGTAAGGGGGCAACATGCCGCCGAGCTTCGCCACGTTGAACCGCGACTGGCGATACACGGACTTGGCGTGGCTGAAGTTTCTGAAGCCCTCGTGGCCATGGTAGGCCCCCATACCGCTGGGGCCGACGCCGCCGAAGGGCAGCTCTTCCTGCAGCACGTGCATGATCACATCGTTGATACAGGCGCCTCCTGAGGTGATCCGCTTGAGCACGGCCTCTTCTTCGCTCTTGTTCTGACCGAAGTAGTAGGCCGCCAGGGGGCGGGGACGGCTGTTGACGTAGCTGATGGTCTCGTCGAAATCCTTGTAGGTGCGGATCGGCAGCAGGGGACCAAAGATTTCTTCTTCGAGCACCTTGCTGTCTTCCGGCGGATTGACGATGAGCGTCGGCGGAATCTTGTGCGTGCCCTGCTGGGCACCGAAATCCTCGTTCGCCGGATTGATGGGCGTCGCGGTACCGCCGCGCTGCACCAGGTCCTCGAGGTAACCGTTCAGGCGCTGGTAGTGGCGCTCATTCACGACCGAGGTGTACTCGGGGTTGTCCAGCAATTTGGGGTACATCTCGGCGGTAACGCTCTTGAGGGCAGCGACCATGTCGTCGAGCTTTTCTTCGGGCACCAACAGGTAGTCGGGTGCCAGGCAGATCTGGCCGGCGTTGAGGGTCTTGCCGATCATGATGCGCTGCGCGGCGACCTGCAGGTCCGTATCGCGCGAGATAATTACCGGTGACTTACCACCGAGTTCCAGCGTGACCGGCACCAGGTTGCGAGCGGCTGCCGCCATGATGTGCCGGGCAATGCCGGTTGCACCGGTGAACAGCAGGTGGTCAAAGGCCAGGCCAGAAAACGCCTGACCAACTTCCGGGCCACCCGTGAAGATCGCGACTTCTTTTTCGTCCCAGGCTTCGTTGACCATCTCGGCCATGACTTCAGACGTCGCGGGCGTGAATTCCGAGGGCTTGATCATGACCCGGTTGCCCGCGGCGAGAATGCCGGCCAGCGGACCAAAGGTCAGATTGACGGGGAAGTTCCAGGGTGAGATCACCCCAACCACGCCCAGGGGCTGGTACTCGATGGTGGAGCGGCCACCCAGCAGGTTCAGCGGGAAGATCGTGGGGCGCTTCTCGCGGCGCATCCATTTGTCGACGTGCTTCAGCGCGTGCTTCATCGGCACGACGCTCGCCGCGACGTCGGTGAGCATCGTCACTTCGCGGGCGCGACAGCTGAAATCCGTATTCAGGGCATCGACCACCTTGTCCTGGTACTTCAGCAACACATCGATACCGCGCGACAGGCGATCCTTGCGCGTGGCGGCGCTGACCTCGCCCGCCGCGATATGGTCTGCGCGCTGGGCTTCAAGTACGGACTGCATGTGGGTTTCGATGTCGCTGGCGGGTACGCCGGTGGTGGGTGCGTTCATGGAAGGGTTCCGTGCATCGTTATTCTGGGGGAGCCAAGTATAGGCCCAGATTGGCGACTTTTTAACCATTTTTGCGTTGCTCGCGGGTGCAATTACGCAGCAGGGCCGGGTATCGCCTTGTCAGTGACGCACGGTGGGTGCTAGAAAGCCGCCATGAGTAACGTCGCCCCCGACACGCGAACACCGTCGCCCCCCTATGGCTACTCGCGCCCCTGCGATCTGGATCATGATCAGCAGATCGATGTTGTGGCGCGCTTTCACGCCAACAAAATCCGTCCGAACCGCATCGCCTATCGTATGGGTATAGACATTGCGCTCGTGGAGGCGCTGATCGCCGGCGAGGTGGAACCCGAGCGGTTTACCTGGCTGGTGGAGCGCTATCGTGGCCAGCGCTATCGTGACAGGATGCGCGATACCAGGGCCACCGAGGCCCGCAGCCGTTACGAGCTGCAGCGCAAGATCGAAGAAGAATACCAGCGGGAACGCACCCCGACCGCCAGCCCGCAGCGGTCCTGATTCAGGAGATTACGCATGAATTCCATCAAGCACTGGCTGATGCCGGCCCTGTTGTTGTGCCTTGTGGCCACGACAACCCCGGTCGCCGCTGCAGAAGAAGCGGCCGATGAGGCAGCCCCCCTTCCGGAGCTGATTAACGCGGTCAGCGAAGGCAGCGTACGCATCGACGGGCGCACCGTGGAGTACACGGCGACGGCGGGCACGCTCGAGATGAAGGACGATGACGACAAGCCCATCGCCCACTTTGGCTACACCGCCTATGTGCGCAAGGGGGGCGACCGCACCACGCGGCCGATCCTGTTTGCGTATAACGGGGGGCCGGGCTCCGCATCGATGTGGCTGCACATGGGCATTCTGGGACCGCAGCGCACGGTGGTCGATGACACGAAGTTCACCACCAAAGGGCCGTTCCGGCGCGTCGCAAACGAATTTTCGGTGCTCGACAAGGCCGATCTGGTGATGATCGACCCCGTGGGCACCGGTCTGTCGCGAGCCGTTGGCGAGGCCAAAGGCGAGGATTTCTGGGGCGTCGACAACGACATCAAGTCCGTATCGAACTTTATCGCCCGCTACGTATCAGACAACGGACGCTGGCAGTCACCCAAGTACCTGCTGGGTGAGAGCTACGGCGGAATCCGCTCCGGTGGCGTGGCCTACACGCTGCTCACCAGCCACAGCATTGCGCTCAACGGTGTGATCCTGGTGTCGCCCTACATGGACTTCATCGCGGGCAACGCGGGCATCAAGAACGACCTGCCCTACATCAATTACTTCACCACCTATGCCGCGACCGCGTGGTATCACAACGCCATCGACAACCGCCCGGATGACCTGCAGGCGTTCCTGGCCGAGGCGGATCGTTTCGCGCGGGAAGAGTACGCGCCGCTGTTGCTCAAGGGCCACCGCGCTACCGCGGAGGAGCGGAACGCGGTGCTGGCCGGCATGGAGCGTTTTACCGGCATCAGCGCCGACTACTGGGACCGCGCGGATCTGCGCATCGACGAGGCGCGCTTTGCCAAGGAGCTGCTGCGCGATGAGCGTCGTACCGTTGGGCGCATCGATTCCCGTTTTTCTGGCGATGCCATTGCCCTTAACAAGGAAACCTTCACCTACGATCCGTTCTTTCCCGCCGTTGGCCCCGCGTTCCTGGCGACGTTCAACGACTACTACCGCGAAGTGCTGGGCGTGAAGACGGACCGGCGCTACGTCAGCTCCGCGGGCCTTTACACCAGCTGGGACCAGCGCCATGCGCAGCCGGGGCAGCATTACAAGGTACCCGTGGCCAATACGGCGGTGGACCTGGCCTACGCGATGACCCAGAACCCGCACATGCGCCTGTTGGTGCAGCAGGGCTACTATGATCTCGCCACTCCCTACGGAGCGACGCAGTATTTTCTGGATCACATCGATCTGACACCGGCGCTGCGCGAGAACATCACCCTGGAACTCTACGAAGCGGGGCACATGATGTATCTGCATCCTGAGTCCCTGGCCAAGTTCCGCCGTGATCTGGCGGCGTTTATCGACGGCTAGCGTCGCCTGTCTTAAAGGTGTCGGGCGCGTCAGGCGCGCGCCCGCCCCGCGACTGGCTCTCCTGGGCCCAGGCTATTCCTGCCCACAGACCCGGCGAAACCCCGCCGCAGTAAAGGGAATCATGTGGTCATACGCGGCCTGAAAGTCCGCACTGAGACACTTGCCCCGCGATAGTTTGTCGATACGCCCGGTGTTTGCCAGTGTCAGGGTCAGCGCCCCCGACAGGTTGTGGTAGCACCAGTACACGTCTTCGTCGCGGGCGCCGGGCAGGGCTTTGCGCAGGGCCTGGATGAACTCCTGCACCAGCTCGTCAAACAGCTGGGACATCATGCGCGGCCCCCAATAGGGCGAGTTGTTGATGTAGGCGATGAGCGCCAGGTAGTGGCGCCAGCCTTCGTCACCGGTTTCCTGCGCGAGTTCCAAAGGCCGCAGAAAGGCTTCAATGATCTGCTCGACCGACGGCCCCTCGTCACCTGCGATCGCCTGGCAGGCATGCAGCGCGTCGCGGCGGGACTCGTTGAGCGTTTGGGCGCGGCGGTCAAACACCGCCTGGAACAGATCGAGCTTCTTGCCGAAATGATAATTCGCCAGGGCTACGTCCACCCCCGCGCGCGTGGCGATGCGGCGCAGAGTGACACCGTCGTAGCCGTGTTCGGCGAACAGGGCCTCAGCCGCATCGAGAATACGGTCGCGTTTGGCGGGGGTGTTCTTGTTCGTCATTTATTTTTTTCCGTTGCGGCTTCTTGCGTCCTGGATTGGTCGCACCCGCTTGCTAATTCAACACCTGTTGAATAGTCTGTCAGAAATCCCCCCGGAATAACAATAATGTCTGCGGAACTCTTTAAGTATGGCCTGACGCTGGCCTACGCCGTGCTGGTCTACGGTTTGTCCTGGATCGGTATGCGCCGCACCGCGAGCGTAGAGGGCTTTTCGATCGGCAACAAGGACATGAGCGCCGTGGTGGTGGGCATCACGCTCGCGGCGTCCATTGCCTCGACGGCCACGTTTGTCATCAATCCCGGATTTGTCTACGTGCACGGTCTGTCAGCGTACCTGCACTTCGGGGTGGCGGGTTCGTTGGGCATCCTCACCGCGTTTCTCGTGCTGACGCGGGGTTTTCTGCGCCTGGGTGAGGCCCATGCGGCGCTCACGATTCCCCAGTGGATCTACTACCGCTACAACCACCGTGGCTTCAGCCTCTTCTTTGCCTTTATCAATCTGCTGTCGATCACCTTTGTCGTGCTGATTCTGGTGGGCTGTAGCCTGTTGGTCACGGGTCTGTTTCCGGTGGAGCAGAAAACCGCGCTCATCCTGGTGCTGTTGTTCGTGTTTTCGTATGTGCTCATGGGTGGCACCTATGCCCACGCCTACACCAACACGCTCCAGGGCGTCATGATGCTCGGTGTAACAGTGTTGCTGTTTGCGCAAGGCTTTAAATACTTCGCGGGCGATCCGGTCGCGGCGCTGCAGGCCATTGGCCAGTCCTATGCGTCGCCGTTCAACGACGACAGCAATCTGTACTTCGATTTTTTCTCGGTGTTTGTCAGCGGATTTGTAATCACCTTTGCCTTGATGGTGCAGCCGCACATTCTCACCAAGGTGCTGTATCTGCGCAGCGAGCGCGACATCACAACGTTTATTGGCACCACAGTGGTGGTGGGTACGCTGTTCACCCTGATGCTGATGATCGGTTTTTACGCGCGTCTGGCGGGGCTGGAGATCGATGCCCAGGACACGGTGGTGCGGGAGTACCTGCTGCACGAATTCGGCAGCAGCGTGTGGGGGGAGTACGTGCTGGTGTTTATCTTCATCACGCTGCTGGCAGCGGGCATGAGCACCCTCGACGGCATTCTGGTGGCGTTGTCGGCGATGGTGGTGAATGACATCGTACGGCCCCTGGCCGGTCCCGATGCCGACGCCCTGAAACTCTCGCGCTGGGTGCTGGTGGGAGTCGGCATCGTTGGCCTGCTGCTGGCCTGGAACCCACCGTCGCTCATCGGCCTGTTCGCCCAGAAGGGCGTCTACGGCCTGGCGGCGGCGTCTCTGGTGCCCGTGCTGTTCGGTGTGCTGGTGCGACGACATATTCCGCTGTGGGTCGTGATGGGGGCGGCGGGCCTTGGGCTGGCGCTGCACCTGTTGTTCAACCTGGCGCTGGGGGTCGCGAACCCCGCGATATCTGCCACCTACGGCATCTTTGCTTCGTTGGCGTTTGGTTTGTTGGGGCTGTGGCTCACGCGCGGCGAGGCGAGAGGCCACCGCGACGATCGGTAGTATTCACATATTGACACTTCAACAACTGTTGAATACGCTGGCCATGTTCAACGCTTGTTGAAAAGCGCCGCGACACACGGCGCTTCATAATTCATAACGACACAGGTGTCCGTCATGTCTCACAGAGTCTCACTACCTCGTACCCTCGTATCTGCGGTTCGCACCGCGTCCCTGACAGCGACGATCGTTGCCAGTGCGGTTGCAGCGCCGTCGGTTGTCGCCCAGAACAGCGGCGCCCTGACCCTCGAAGAGGTCACGGTCACGGCCCGGCGCCGCTCCGAAAACCTGCAGGACGTGCCCATCGCCGTTACGGCCCTCACCGGTGACGAGCTCACCCTTATGGGTTCTCAGGACATCACCGAGCTGGCCCAATCCATTCCCAGCGTGACGCTGGAGCCGTCCCGTGCCACCAATACCACGCTCACCGCGTTTATCCGCGGCGTGGGTCAGCAGGACCCCCTGGCAGGCTTCGAGCAGGGTGTGGCCCTGTATCTGGACGACGTGTACATGGCGCGTCCCCAGGGTGCGCTGCTGGACATCTACGATGTGGAGCGCATCGAGGTACTGCGCGGTCCCCAGGGCACGCTTTATGGTCGGAACGCTGTTGGCGGCGCGATCAAGTATGTAACGCGCCGCCTGTCTGATGACCTCGAAGTGCGTCTGCGCGGGTCCTACGGCACCTACAACCAGGCGGACCTGGTGGGCACGATTTCGGCACCGATCACCGATGGCTTCCGCGTCGGTGCGACCGTGGCATCCTTTAACCGCGACGGCTTCGGCGACAATCTGTTCACCGGTGGTGAGCAGTACGACAAGGACATTTTCGGCTACCGCTTGTCCGCGGAGTTCGAACCTACGGATTCGCTGTTGATCCGCGTGTCCTACGACAACACCGACGACAAATCCTCTGCGGTTGCCGGCTGGCGTCCCTATGACGCGGCCTTCAGTGGCACGCCGTCGCCGAGCGATGTGTTTGACACCAACGCCGGTGCTTCTGTTCTGCCTTCGACCGCGGGTATCAACGGCAACAACCAGGTCGAGTCCGAAGGCTGGATGGCGTCCATCGACTGGGATGTGAGCGAGGCCATGACCCTGCGCTCCATCACCGCGGCGCGCGAGGATTACACCGAGTCCGTCATCGACTTCGACAGCGTCGCGTCGGCAGACTTTGATGCGCCGGTGGTCTACGACAACGAGCAGTTCAGCCAGGAATTCCAGCTGCTGTACAACGCCGACAACTGGAATCTGGTGCTCGGTTACTACTACCTCGATGCCGAAGCGTCCAATGACTTCGACGTGGTGCTGGGACTGCTGGTGCCCGGCGGTCTGACCGCCTACACCGGTGGTGTGGTGGAGACCGAAGCCTGGTCTGTGTATGCGGACCTGACCTATGACCTGACGGAGCGCGTGTCGCTGTCCGTCGGTGGACGTTACACCGAAGATGAGCGCAGCGCCGACATCTTCCGCGCGCAGTACCTGGGAATCGGTTCACCGTTCCTGGGTAATGACAGTGCGTTCCTGCTGGCGGTGAACTCCGACTTCGAAGCCAAGCGTACCTACTACGATTTCTCGCCGCGCTTTAACCTGAGCTACGCCCTCAGTGACGACATGAAGGTCTACGGTGGCTACTCCCAGGGCTGGAAAGCCGGCAGCTTCGATCCCCGGGGCGCCAACTTCGCCACGCCTGCGGTGGAGCAGGGCTTTGATCCCGAAGAGCTGGATTCCTGGGAAGTCGGCCTGAAGTCCACCTGGTGGGATGGTCGCGCGATCACCAACGTGGCTCTGTTCTACAGCGATTACCAGGACATGCAGATTCCCGGTTCCGTGGGTGTGGACAGTGACGGCGACGGCGTGAACGACTCCTTCGTGGGCACCGTGACCAACGCGGCCCAGTCCGAAATCACCGGTATCGAAATCGAGGGTACGCTGCTGCTCACCGAGAACTTCTCGGCCCAGTTCGCCGCGAGCTTCCTCGATGCGTCTATCGAAGAGTGGCTGGTGGGTGATGTGGACGTCTCAGGCGACCGCGCAATCCAGAACACGCCGGAAGAAATGGTCTTTGTGGGCCTGAGCTACAACACGGACCTGGCGGGCGGCAATCTGCTGATCAACGCCAACTACTCCTACAAGGGCGAGGTGCAGCAGTTCGAGGCGCCCGCACCCGATATCGATCAGGACTCCTACGGCCTGCTCAATGCGAGCATTGTCTGGACCAGTGGTGACGAGCAGTGGCTTGTGGGCCTGCACGGTAAAAACCTGACGGACGAGGAGTACCGCACCGCCGGTTACTGCTTCGGCTTCAGCGGATGTCCGTCGGCCCTGGGTCTTGAGAACAACACCACGGTGTTCTTCGGACCGCCCCTCACGGGCTTCGTCACCGTCGAGTACCGCTTCCAGTAAAGGCTTTGCCCCCGCCCGGGAAATTGGTCCCGGGTGAGGGCCTTTTTTGGAGGAATCCACCGTGAGTGATTTTCCGTCACCGGCCCCCCTTTTGCCCGAAATTTTCGATTTGCATGGTCGCTGGCGCGCCGATCGCGATGCCGTGGTGGTGGGCGACAGACACTGGTCCTGGTCCGAGTTTGTCGCAGACAACCACCGCTTTGCCCATGGCCTGCGCAGTGCGGGGATTCAGCACGGCGAACGTGTCGGCGTGTTCATGGAGAACAGCTACGCGATGGTCACGGCCCTGTACGGCACGATGGCTGTCGGTGCTGTGTCCGTACCGCTCAATACCTCGGTGTCTGACGAGGCCATCATTGCCATGCTTGGGGATGCGGGTATTGCTGCCCTGGTGGTCAGCGAGCGTTTTCGCGAGCGCTTCGACGCATTGCGTGAATCCCTGCCCGAAGGCGTGCTTTATATCTGCGATGTTGCCGCACCGGGGTGGCAGAGCATCGAGGTGCTCAGCGCGGGGCAGTCGGTGCAGTTGCCGAGCCAGAGTATCGCTGACGATGCGCCCCTGAATATTATCTACAGCTCAGGTACGACGGGGCTGCCCAAGGGCATTCTGCACACGCATCGCGGGCGCCGCGACTGGGCCTATGACCTGTGTATTGCCCTGCGTTACCACGGTGGTGCCCGTACGCTGCTGACGATCGGTCTGTACTCGAACATCTCGTGGGTGGCGATGCTGTGCACGTTGCTCGCCGGTGGGACGCTGGTGGTACACCCGCGTTTTGATGCCGAGGAGTTTCTCGACACGGTACAAGGCGAGCGCATCACGCATACGGCGATGGTGCCGATTCAGTTCCAGCGCGTTCTCGATGCCCAGGCCC